>NZ_JAUQXO010000029.1:0-44133 GCF_030834625.1 Geobacter sp. | reverse complement strand
CCAGCCCTGCGCAGCCTTATGATCTGGTTCCGCAAGGCCTCCTGCGCTTCTTGATTCAGTGTTCGTGCATCGATCTTTTCCATGCCCGAACGATATCACAAACCGGCTTTTTATGCACTATTTAATTGCCGTGGTAATAACTTGCCGTCCGATAATGAGAATATCCTCTGATCCCTGCACTCCAAGAAATGCGTTAAGATTGTTGCTTACAAACTCTTCAATGTCAGATTCTCTCAATTCAAGGCTTGAGAAGGTGACAGGTTCAATCGCGTCAGAAGCCATGATTTTTCTTTCTGCATCTTTGTTCAAGGTTGTTGGTATGATCACCGCATTCATTTTGCCCCTCCATAGTAAGTGCTATCCGTGCATCCATCTTGTCCCGCTCTGCGAAGCAGTGCCAGAGGACTTAGTCCCCACTACAAAACCCTGTCACATCCTGCACCATATACCCTTGCAGCCAAAGTGTTCCCTCAATATCCTGGCCCACTTCTGGAGGGTTAGCACTATCCCATACACGGTTGGTTATGAGGATATCCAGGTCAAAGTCTTTCGGCTCACAACCTGATTGCCGCAGGACAGTCGTCCGGACAATCCAGCCATCCTGCCCGAGAAAATCCTGTATCCGTGTAACTTTTCTGACCGGACCACGGAAGAAGTAATCATCCTTGTCCCATTCATCCATATTGAGAAAAAAGGCGGCCCCTGTCATGTTCATGGTCGATGGTCTCTCTTCCGGCGGGACCTCGCCGCGTAGTTGCGCCAATTCCGTCTCCCATGCGATCTGCTCTGGGTGGCGGGTGAACGGTATTGCTGTGTCCTCTGATGGACTGGCCCCATAGGCAATGCCGGTCAGGGAGAACTCGAAATTCTGCCCCCGTTCATACCAGATGCGGCTGTTCAGGTAAAGGGTGTCGAAGAAGGTAAGGGAGGCCTCTCCGAATTCCACGGTTACCAGTCCCTCGACACCACTTTCCCATATCAGTACATCCCGCAGGCGTAGCAGGTGTCTGCCGCCGTCGGGCCAGAAGGGGTAGGCGGTGCAGAAACGGTTTTGGTTCGCGTCGGTGGCGATGCTGCTGACAATCCCACGGTCGGCGGAGGGCCAAATCAGATGAAACCCGGCCTGCCAGTCTGCCGGAATCTCCCGCAGCGACTTGCACAAACCGCCATGACTGTGCACAGTCACGCTCTTTTCAAGTATCTCCGCCAGACGCGGGAGCAACTCTTCCGCTCCATCTTCATAAAATGGGTCCCAATGTGACCCCATGAAATGCTCGCTGCCGGTCGGTTCGTGATGAAAGGTGGATTCGGGCCAGGGCCGTGACGATTCAAGCTCGGCCAAAGCTTTTTCTTCACCTATAGCGGTCTTCCAGGCAAATTCTTCCTCCTCACTCCATAACTCAAAATCAATGGCGTCTTTCCGGGTGAGAATATGTTGGCCTTCTTCAGTGCAGATGCCGATGTATTCGTTCCCGATGAAAGTCACGTCACACGGGCCGTGCCAGTCGTGTAAGATTCTGTCACCTACGTTCAGTTCCGTCATGGTTGTCTCCCGTTCGGCATTGTTCTCTGCAATCCCTGTCGATCTTCCCCTCTGGCTCTGGATCGTGGGGGATGACCTGATGTCAGTTTTTGAAAAAAAGTCCGAGTGTGGCAAGCCGAACTTACCTTCAGTTTTGGCATGCTCTGCAGCTTCGGAATGTTTTGTCCTCCGTAAGGCACAGTCCCACTCGGATAATTGCGCTATATCGTGACACCGTTCTTTCACCAATACAGCTACATGATCCCGAAAATCCGGGTTAACCTCAAGAGGGTAGAAGTTGGCCCATGACCCATAGGTGTCGTCCAGCATGGCAATTGCGTCCTGAAATTCTCGGAAAATTCCTGATCTTGCAGAGTGAAGTTCTTTCAGTTCATGCTTAGTGAAAAATTCTTCAATAAAGTCGGGTTCGTTGGTCATAACCCTGAATCGCCACGATCGATTACGCAATTGTCTGCCTTCAAGAGTTATGGTGCCACCTTCTGCGGCAAGTTTGATTATCGTCTGCCAGTTCATGTCTGTATCGTCCTTTCGGTGTCGGAGTGCCGCAGGGGAATAAAGGCATCGGCATAATATGATGCAGAGTCTCTATTCCGTCGAGTTGCGCACCGTACGCACTGCATCTTCGACCATTTCCAGCTTTTTTGCCGCGAGGGGACGATTGTCGTCTTCCGCTGATTCCTTGAAAGGAAGGGAAGATCGGATTCCGGCCGTATACAACAATCCCCAGGATTCTTCGGAACTGATTACCGGAGGGACCATTTCAGCCACTACCGTCAGCACTGCTTCGCTCAATCTCGGCGCGCCCATGTCGTTGCCGCAGTCAATGCAGAAATAAAGCATATCTTCCGCATCCATCGTCGTAATGATGGCATTTTCCCATACTCCCCCGTAATCAACTTGAGCAATGCGGCGCGCGACGGTGATTCGTTCTTTGTCGCCCGCTATCTTAGTTCCGCAGAGATTGCAGATTTCCGGTTGCGAAGCCGTTTGATCGTTAATTGCCGGAACAGGGTTCGAGTCAGATACAGGCAAATCAAGCAAGGCCATAAGACGTTTCATGACCAACTGGCGATCGGCAAGCCGGTTGGCGCAGCCGGCACAGAGGAAGGCCAGCTGGGCCTGATCGATTACCGTGATAATCTCGCGGCCGGTGTCCATGTCAATCCCGCGCCGCTCCACCAATCGGCAGACCTCAAGGATAGCATTGCCGTAACGAATTGCCGTGCCGCAGCAGTCGCATTGGTCGAACAGTTCAAGGGAGAAGTCGCATTCATTCCTGTTCGGGTATTCCTGCATCATTGATAGTGCCTCCTTCTGGGGATGATGGTTTTCAATCCCTAATAAGGCGGCTGCACAATGTGATGATTTCTCCTCGGAAATTGTCTGGATAGCGTCCCGATTTCCTTTCTTGATATACACATGATCTGTGGGTATGATGTGTGTATGTAGTGCGGAGAGGAGACAAGCCATGACAATGGTGAGATATCAGATGTTCATCGAGGAAGACAAGAAGCGGATGCTGGAGGAGATGCACCGGCGCCTGAACGTGCCGGTGGCGGAGCTGGTCCGCCGGGCCATCGACCGCCTGGTGGCGGAGGAGGGGGCGGGGGCGGTCTATCCCCCGGCGGATGAGGAGGCCGACAGCCTTCTCTCCCTGGCGGGTGTGTGCGAAGGAGGCCCAAGCGACCTGGCGGACAACCACGAACAGTACCTGCGTGGCGAGAAAGCGTCATGAAGGCTCCCCGCACGGTCTTTTTCGACACCTGGGGATGGCTTGCCATTGCCCATCGTGATGACCGCCGCCACGGCGAGGCAACGGCATTCTACCGGGAGTTTGTCCTTGCGGGAGGGGTGCCGGTGACCAGCGACTACATCCTGGCCGAAACCATCTCGCTCCTCCGGGCGCGGACGACTCCCAAGGGGACCGAAAGTTTCATCGACGGCATCCTTGCCGCACAGCGAAGCGAAAGGGTCAGGATCGAGAGAATCGGCGAAGAGCGCTGGCAAACCGCCTGGAAACTGAGCAAGAAATTTGCCGACAAGCCGGACATTTCCTTCGCCGATTTCACTTCCTTCGTGGTCATGAAGGAACTGCGCATCAACGAGGCGCTCACGGCCGACCGGCACTTTGAACTGATAGGGATGGGGTTCAGGAAGCTGTTTTAGTACAACTACTACGGGGTCTCCCACCGTGTCGTGAGAAACGAGAATGTCCCGCCGTGCTCGCGGCGCCAGATGGCTTCGGTTCCGGTAACGACGAGATGCCACGTCTGCATGGCGCTATCCGGCTCTTTCGTCGAAAAAGCCGTGGGCGTCAGGACAGCCGCGCACCAGCCGGGTTCCGGTGCCCTGACGGAGCGGTAGATGATCGTCTCGATGCCGGCCTCGCGCGCAATTCTGCCAAAGGCCTGGGTGGCGCCGTAGTCCGATGGATGCATCCACTCCGCCTCCCAACGGTCGAAGGGGGGGAGCCGAAGATCGACGCCCCGGCCATTGATGGAAACGCTGAATGCAGTGTGGGATACCGGACCGAGTCGTTCAAGCCCTTCCGTTTCCTGGAGAAACCTCCATCGCCAGTAACCCACTTCCGCCGCAGCCGTCCCTACCGATTCGGCTCCGTAAAAAACTCCGGGGTCCGTGGGGGATCGGAACCTGGAGCCGGGGTGAAAGGGGATGTAGCGAAAAGGAGCCGTGAGGAGATAGTCGAAGTCGCGGGCTGCGGGGAGGAGCGGCGGCTTGCTCTGTTCGAGGATCTCTTCGAGCAGCTCCTGTTCCGCCAGGGTATCCACGAGCTTCATGGTTGAGGCGATGTGTTGGGACTCGACGATTCGCCAGATTTTCTCGATGAGGCGCCGGCCCTCAGACGATACCGCGTCTGGCGTCCAGGTAGGAAACGACACGGACAAGTCCCTCCGTCGAGGTGATAAGGTCAGCAGGCTTCTGCTCGGCCAGGGCGTGGTTCGTGCTGTTCAGCCAGCGCCGGGCGTCTTCGGCGCCACCGCCCACGATGGCGTCGAGGGAGCGGAACAGCCTGACGAGGAGCACGGCGAACTCCCATTCTTTTTTGTCAGGGGAAAGGAGATATGTGCCGGCGTGGAGCCTCGACACGGTGGAGGTGCTCACCCCGAGAATCTGGGCCAGCTTTACCTGGGACAGGCTAAGGATTCCCGCTGCGGAAACGGCAGCCTTGGAGAGCACCGCTTCTTTGCCGGCAACATGTGCTGCACGCCTGGTTTGGCCCATTGCTTCCCCCTGATTGCTGGATTGTTATCTGGAGAAATAATATCAAATAATTATTTCTAGTGCAAGGTTGTCATCGGGTCAGCAATTCCCACTCATTCCCCCAGCTTCGGAAATTCTGCCGGCAGCAGCGGCCGTGGGGTGAGGTGCTCGGGGAGCCGGATCAGCCGGGTTTCCGGCGGAAGGGCCAGCTCATCGTAAATGAGGTGGCCCTTCGTGTTGTAGCTCTTGGAGAGGTGCATGGGGAGGAGCCAGCCGGGGCGGAGCTCCCGGGCGAGTGCCGACACATCCGTCGTGCAGAGGTGGTGGGAGGTGCGGGCCTTCTCCTCGTCGGCGGCCAGGAACGAGCACTCGCAGATAAGGAGCGTGACGCCGGCCAGGAGCCGCCGTACCGTGGCCAGGTTCGCATCGCTTGTGCCGATGTCGGTGAGGTAGCCGATGCTGGCCGGCTCCTGGTCCCGGCGGATCGCCTCGAAGAGGTGACGGCCATCGACGCTTCGCTCCTCCACGCCACCGTCGGCTGTCCGGCAGGGGACAGTGATCATCCTTCCATCCAGCTCCCCGCGGTAGAAGCGGCTCTTCAGCTCCCGCAGCCACTCCCCCGGCACGAGATGTTCAGTTGCTACTTTATCTCCGTCGATCCAGAAGGAGGGACGCTCGGTGATCCGGAAGGCGAGGGTGGGGATGGCGTTGTGGTCGCAGAGGTCGGCGTCGACCGTGAGGAACGGGTTGCGGTAGATCTCCGTTCCAAGGCGCGGCGATTCCCCCTCGGGGCGGCACGGAAACCCCTCGGCGCCGGGAAAGATGAAGTGGAGGGTCCGGCCAGGATGGACTTCGTGGACCCGGAAAGCGCACCAGTAGGATTCGGTCAGGTTCCAGTCGTAGCCGGCCAGCTTTGCCGTGACCCTCCGGGCGATCCCCGGCGGGCCGAAGAGCTCCACCGTCCGGGGGGAGACGTGGATGTGGCGGACCAGGGTGTCGAACCCCATGAAGTGGTCCATGTGGGCATGGGTGACGAAGATGGCGTCGAGGGACTTGAAGACCCGCTTGGCCAGGTGGTGGAGCTGGCCGCAGTCCACGAGGATGGCGCAGCCCAGGGGACGGACGTTCACCAGGAGGACCGGGTCGTCCAGGAGCCCCGCGCAGAAGGTGGGCTCCAGGTAGCGGAAGGGGAGGCGTTTCATGGCGATACCCATCGGACCTGAAAAAAACATTTAATAACACGGAGAAACGGAGACCACGGAGTAGAATTGGTCAGCTATCCTTCAAGGAGTATCTGATTGATGTCATGTTCTGATTTTATAACGAAATAATTCAGTCTGTTGGTTTTCTCCGTGTACTCCGTCTCTCCGTGTTATTCAAAGATTGAAAAGCTGAATACGAAAAAAGGCCCGCCATCCGGCAGGCCTTTTCAGTGTAGCACAAATGCGGGCTATCCTCTCTTGAGGACCCGCGCCGCCTCCTTGGCGTGGTAGGTGAGGATGAGATCCGCGCCGGCCCGCTTGAAGGAGATGAGGGTCTCCATCATTACCCGCTCCTCGTCGATCCATCCGGCCCGGCCCGCGGCCTTGATCATGCTGTACTCGCCGGAGACGTTGTAGACCGCCACGGGAAGATCGAACTCTTCCCGCAGGTCCCGGACGATGTCGAGATACGGCAGCCCCGGCTTCACCATGATGATGTCGGCCCCCTCTTCCACGTCCATGCGGGCCTCGCGGATGGCCTCACGGCGGTTCCCCGGGTCCATCTGGTAGGAGCGGCGGTCGCCGA
The DNA here is from genome assembly GCF_030834625.1 of Geobacter sp. NCBI lineage: Bacteria > Pseudomonadati > Thermodesulfobacteriota > Desulfuromonadia > Geobacterales > Geobacteraceae > Geobacter > Geobacter sp. Next base: position 37,580 of record NZ_JAUQXO010000029.1, on the reverse strand, counting down.
ACTGCGGCGTCGACTCGGCCGCCTCCCGGAACGGGCCGTAGTAGCCCGAGGCGTACTTTACGGCGTAGCTCATGAGGGGGATGTGCTTGTAGCCGTGGTTGTCGAGGATCTCGCGGATGGCCATGACCCGGCCGTCCATCATGTCCGACGGCGCCACCATGTCGGCCCCGGCCTCGGCGTGGGAGAGGGCCTCCCTGGCCAGGAGCTCCAGGGTCTCGTCGTTGTCCACGTCGCCGTCTCTGATGATGCCGCAGTGACCGTGGTCGGTGTACTCGCACATGCAGACGTCGGTGATGACCGCCAGCCCCGGCACCTGCTTCTTGATGGCCCGGATCGTTTCCTGGATGATGCCGTGCTCGGCGTAGGCGTCGCTCCCCACGGCGTCCTTGGTTTCGGGGATGCCGAAGAGGATCACCGCCGGAACCCCCAGCTCATGGACCTCCTGGGCCTCCTCGACGATGTGCTCGATGGATTGCTGGTAGATCCCCGGCATGGAGGATATCTCTTTTCTGATCCCTTTGCCGAAGGCGGAGAACATGGGGTAGATCAGGTCGGTGGCGGAAAGGGTGGTCTCGCTTACCATCCGGCGGAAAACTTCTTTGCCTCTGATTCTGCGGGCGCGGAACGTGGGAAAGAACATGGTTCGTATCTCCTTGGGGTCTGATGGGGTGCAGTGGCTGCTAATCATCCCATACTACCCCAGGAGACCGTCATCCCTCAAACATTTTTGCCCGGAACCGTTTTGAGACTATTCCTGGTTTCGGCTTTTCCGTTGCGGACGGACGCTGTTTTGTGGCAAGAATAGCAACGGCCGGCAACGGATTTGCCGCTGCCGGCACGCTTACCATCAGGAGGTTCCCCATGGCCAAGTCAAACATGGGTGCCGCGGCCGATTCCCTGGCGCTTCTCATGATCCGGATACCCCTCGGCGTCATCTTCATCGCCCACGGCTCCCAGAAGCTTCTGGGCGTTTTCGGCGGCCACGGTCTCACCGCCACCTTCACCTCGTTCGAGCAGAAGCTCGGCATCCCGCCGGTCTTGACTCTCCTGGCCATCATCGCCGAGTTCGGCGGCGGCATCGGGGTTCTCTGCGGCTTCCTCACCCGGCTGTCGGGGTTCGGCATCGCCGCCACCATGGCGGTGGCCATGTACAAGGTCAACTGGGTGAACGGCTTCTTTCTCAACGGCCCCCGGGGGGACGGCATCGAGTACAACCTGGCGCTCCTCGGTATGGCCCTGGCCCTGGTCTTCACCGGCGGGGGGGCGTGGTCCGTGGACCGCTACTTTTTCAGGCGATAGAGCCTCAGTCCCTAACTGCTTGATCCTTCCTGTTGTTTTCCTGTATAGTCACTTCAGGCGAAGATTTCTTCTTCGCCTTTTCTTGTGTCCATCGGCAGCATACCCAAGCATTTGACGGAGCAGTGACGTGACAAAGTACAACGAGCAGGAAATCGATCTCCGGCGGACCTTCGCCATCATCAGCCACCCGGACGCCGGCAAGACCACCATCACCGAGAAGCTGCTGCTGTTCGGCGGCGCCATCCAGCAGGCCGGCGAGGTGCGCGCCCGCAAGGCGGCCCGCCATGCCACCTCCGACTGGATGGAGATGGAGAAACAGCGGGGGATATCCGTCACCTCGTCGGTCATGAAGTTCACCTACCGGGACTACGAGGTGAACCTCCTGGACACCCCGGGTCACAACGATTTTTCCGAGGATACCTACCGGGTTCTCACCGCCGTGGACTCGGCCCTCATGGTCATCGACGCGGTGAAGGGGGTCGAGAGCCAGACCATCAAGCTCCTGGATGTCTGCCGCCTGCGGCACACCCCCATCATGACCTTCGTCAACAAGCTGGACCGGGAGGGGCGCGACCCCTTCGAGCTCATCGACGAGATCGAAAAAGTCCTGAAGATCCAGTGCGCCCCCATGACCTGGCCCATCGGCATGGGTAAGCGGTTCCGGGGCACCTACCACCTCTACACGAAGGAGCTCATCATCTTCGACGCCGAGGCGGAGCGGGGGACCGGCAGCGTCATTTCGCTCTCCGGCCTCAACGACCCGCGCCTCGACGAGATCCTCGGCTCCCAGGCCGCGGAGCTTCGCGGGGACATCGAGCTTCTGGAAGGGGCGGCCCACCCCTTTGAGGAGGAGGCGTACCTGGCCGGCCTCCAGACCCCGGTCTTCTTCGGGAGTGCCATCAACACCTTCGGGGTCCAGCAGCTTCTGGACACCTTCGTGGAAAACGCGCCAGCGCCGCTCCCCCGGGAGGCGGTTTCCCGCACCGTTTCCCCCTACGAGGAGCCCTTCTCCGCCTTCGCTTTCAAGATCCAGGCGAACATGGACCCGGCCCACCGGGACCGGATCGCCTTTTTCCGCATCTGCTCCGGCAAGTTCACCCGCGGCATGAAGGTGCGCCACGTGCGGCTCGGCCGCGAGGTGGCCATCAACAACGCCACCATCTTCATGGCCCAGGACCGGACCCACGTGGAGGAAGCGTTCCCCGGCGACATCATCGGCATCCACAACCACGGCACCATCAAGATCGGCGACACCTTCACCATGGGTGAAGATCTCAAGTTCACCGGCATCCCCAACTTCGCCCCCGAGCACTTCCGTAAAGTGCGCCTTCTCGACCCCCTGAAGTCCAAGGCCCTGGAGAAGGGGCTGACCCAGCTGGCCGAGGAGGGGACCACCCAGGTCTTCCGCCCGCTGATGGGGGCCGACTGGATCGTGGGGGCCGTCGGCGTCCTTCAGTTCGACGTGGTCATGCACCGGCTGGAGCACGAGTACAACGTGAAGGCCGCCTACGAGCCCGCCGCCTACGCCACGGCCCGGTGGGTGACCGGCGAGAAGAAGAAGCTGGAAGAGTTCCAGAAGAAAGAGGTCATGAGCTGTTACATCGATGGCGAGGGGAACCTGGCCTATCTCGCCAGCTCCCAGTGGCGACTCGACAACACCATGGACAACTGGAAGGATCTCACCTTCCACGCCACGCGGGAGCATAGCTGAACCGTCCTCCGACCAAGCGGGGAGGAGGGCAACCGCCTTCCCCCCGCGTTTCGCCATCGTCTTTTCCCGCCTATTCCCTTCATGATTCCTTCCTTTCCAACCCCTGCAAACGATGCTATTTTTGATAGAATATTCAGATGAATCAGGCGGAGTGTATGGACCCCAACGAACTTAGAACCCTTCTCGGCGCATTCAAGAACGGAAGCCTCGACGAGGACGAGGTGCTGGAGCGCCTGCGGCACCTTCCCTTCGAGGACGTGGGGGATGCCATGGTGGACCACCACCGGAGCCTCCGCCAGGGTTTCCCGGAGGTGATCTTCGGCGCCGGCAAGAGCATCGGCCAGATCGAGCGGATCATGGCCTCCCTGGTTGCCAGGGGAAACAATATCCTCGTGACCCGCCTCGACGAGGCCAAGGCCCTGGCGGTGAAAGAGGCCTTTCCCGCCGCCGTCTGGCACGCCGACGCCCGCTGCCTCACCCTTGAGCAGAAGCCGGTGGAGCGCCGGGGCCGGGGGACGGTCCTCGTCATCTCGGCTGGCACCTCCGATCTGCCGGTGGCTGCCGAGGCCCTGGTGACCCTCCGGATGCTGGGGAACGACGCCGAGCACCTCTACGACGTGGGGGTGGCCGGCATCCACCGGCTCCTGGCCCGCCGGGAGGCTATCTTTGCCGCCAGCGTCCTCATCGTGGTGGCGGGGATGGAAGGGGCGCTCCCCTCCGTCGTTGGTGGGTTGGTGGACCGGCCGGTCATTGCCGTCCCCACGTCGGTGGGCTACGGCGCCTCCTTTGGCGGCATCGCCGCGCTTCTGGGGATGCTCAACTCCTGCGCCGCCGGCGTCACGGTGGTGAACATCGACAACGGCTTCGGCGCCGCCGTGGCGGCCAGCAAGATCAACAGGGACTGAGGTTTTTTTGAAGATACTCTATTTCGACTGCTACGCCGGCATCGCCGGCGACATGACGGTTGCGGCCCTTCTTGACCTGGGGGTTCCCTTCGATGTGGTGCGCGACGCCGTGGCGTGCCTCTCACTTCCCCCTTCGAGCTACTCCCTGGCCATGGAGCGGACGAGCCGCAAAGGAATCGCTGCCGCCCGGTTCGTGGTGCATGTGGAAGAGCACCAGCCCCACCGCCACTACACCGGCATCGCCGCCATGATCGAGGAGAGCTCCCTGGCGGAGGGGGTGAAGGAGAAGGCCCAGCGGGTCTTCTTCCGCCTGGCCGAGGCCGAGGCGAAGGTCCACGGCGTGGAGATCGGCCAGGTCCACTTCCATGAGGTGGGCGCCGTGGACTCCATCGTGGACATTGTCGGCGCCGCCGCCGCCATCGACTGGCTCGGCATCGACGCCATCCATGGCGCGCCCCTCCCCCTGGGGAGCGGCTTCGTGGAGACGGCCCACGGACGCCTGCCGGTGCCGGCGCCGGCCACGGCGGAGCTCCTGCGGGGGATCCCGGTTCATGGCGAGGCGGGTGCCGGGGAGCGGGTTACCCCCACCGGCGCCGCCATCCTGGCCGCCCTGGCCGACGGCTTCGGCCGGGCCCCGGCCATGACCGTCACCGGGATTGGCTGCGGGGCCGGCACCAAGGACTTCGATGATATCCCCAATGTTCTGCGGATCTTTCTCGGCGAGACGGAAGGCCGGCTTCAGCGGGACGAAGTGGCGGTCATCGAAACCCACATCGACGACATGAATCCGGAGATCCTCGGCCACGTCCTTGAACGGCTCATGGAGGCTGGGGCCCTCGACGCCGCGTACTCGCCGCTGCAGATGAAGAAGAACCGCCCGGCGGTGAAGCTCACCGTCATCGTCCGCCCCGAGCGGCGGGACGAACTCGCTTCGCTGATGCTTCGGGAGACGTCGGCCATCGGGGTCCGGTTCTACCCGGCCGAACGGCTCAAACTGGCCCGCGACAAGGAGGAGCGGCATACCTCCCTCGGCCCCGTGACGGTAAAGGTGATCCGCGACGGCGAACGGGTGGTGCGGGTGACCCCTGAGTACGACGCGTGCCGCCGCATCGCCGTTGAACGGGGGATGCCGCTCCTGGAGGTCTACCGGATCGTGGAGCGGGAGGCGGGCCAGCCATGAGGGGATTCGTTGTCTGCGCGGCAAGCTGGTTCGGCACCGGGTTTTTCCCCGTGGCCTCGGGGACGGTGGGGACCCTGGGGGCCATCCCCCTCTATCTGGTGTTGGCGCAGCTTCCCCTCTGGCTCTACCTCACGACCCTCGTGCCGTTCTTTTTTCTGGCCTCGTGGGTCTCGGGGGCCGCGGAGCGGGAGTTCGGCGAGAAGGACTCGGGAAAGATCGTCATCGACGAGGTGATCGGCTTCCTTATAACCATGGCAGGGGTATCGGCTGACTGGCGGAGCATCGTGATCGGCTTTCTCCTCTTCCGGTTCTTCGACATCGTCAAGGTGCCGCCGGCCCGGTACTTCGACCAGCAGGTGAAAAACGGCTACGGCGTCGTCCTCGATGACGTGGTGGCCGGGCTTTACGCCTGCGCTGCGCTCCATGTGATCCTGAGGTTTCTGTGAAAACGGCGATTCTCTCCATTGGTGACGAGCTCCTGCTTGGGGAGGTGGTGGACACCAACTCCGCCCGGATCGCTGCGCGGTTGGCCGACGCGGGCATCGCCACGGCCCGGAAGCTGACCGTTGGGGACGACGAGGGGGCAATTGCGGGTGCCCTGGAGAGTCTCGCGCGGGAGCATGATGTGATCGTCGCCACCGGCGGCCTCGGTCCCACCGACGATGATGTGACCGCACGGGCCGCGGCCCGGGCCACCGGCCGGCGCCTCGTCCTGAACGAGGAGGCTATGGCGCGGCTCAGGGAATTTTTCGTCCGGCTGGGGCGGGAGATGCACCCGGCCAACGGGCGCCAGTGCCTCCTACCGGCCAAGGCGGAGCTCATACCGAACCCCACCGGCACCGCCAGCGGCTTTCATCTCCTTCTCGACGGATGCCTCCTCATCTTTCTCCCCGGCGTCCCCGCCGAGATGGCCGTGATGCTGGAGGAGACGGTACTTCCCCTGGTCCTGGCCCGGCGCGGGGGGTACCAGTGCACCCGGACCTCGACCCTCACGGTGTTCGGCCTCTCCGAGGCGGAGATCGGCTCCCGCCTCTCGGACCTCGACCGGTCCCGGCCGGGGTTTGCGGTTGCCTACTGCGTGGAGTATCCGGTGGTCCAGGTGAAGCTCCGGGCCACGGGAGCCGACGAGGGAGCGCTGGCAGCGCTTCTGGAGGATATGGCGGCCCTGGTGCGGGAGCGGCTCGGCGGCCACGTGGTCGCCGGGGACGGCGAGACCATCGACACGACCGTTGCCCGCCTCTTCCGGGAGACAGGGATGACCCTGTCCCTGGCAGAATCATGCACCGGCGGCCTCGTCGCCGCTCGGATTACCGCCATTTCCGGCAGTTCCGCCTATTTTCTCCTCGGTGCGGTGACCTATGCCAACGATGCCAAGGCGCGTCTGCTCGGCGTTTCCGATGGGCTGCTGGCGGAGAAGGGGGCCGTGAACGCCGAGGTGGCCAAGGCCATGGCCAGGGGGGCACGAAGACTCGCCGGCAGCGACCTGGCACTTGCCGTAACCGGCATCGCCGGGCCCGACGGGGGGAGTCCGGACAAGCCGGTGGGCACCGTGTTCATTGCCCTTGCGGACCGTGCCGGCTGTACGGCCAAGGGGTATCACTTTTCGGGAGACCGCGACAGGATCAGGACGATCACCGCGGTTACGGCCATGGACTGGCTGAGAAGGCGGCTTCTTGCGGGTTAGGCCCATCCCGGAGGGATGAATAGGTAGTCATGTCCTCACCAAACCAACGGAAATACTTTGTTGTCGGCTGGGTGGGCGCCCTTGTGCTCCTTGGGGGGCTTGTCGGCACGCTATTCACCTACCACCTCCATGACGCCCCTATCTTCGGCTTCCTGCCCCATGTCATCGTCTTCCTCCTTATCGGTTTCATTTTCATGGCCATGAGCTACCGCCGCATGAAGGGCGAGGAGGCCCTGGCCCACGTCCACGAGCTGATGCAGGTCCAACGGGAGCTGGACAAGACAGCGCGCCGCTACCGCAGTCTCCTGGAGGGGGCCGGCACGGCTATTTTCGTCTTCAGCGCCGACACGGGGATGCTGGTGGAGGTGAACCGGCGCGGAACCGAGCTCTTCGGCTACGACAAGGAGGAGATGACCCAGTTGCGGGGGAAGGATCTGGTTCTCGAGGAGGACCAGGAGAAATTCACCTCCCTCGTTCACCGGGTGGCCCGGCGGGGAAGGGGCCGGTCCGACGGGATCACCTTCCGCCGCAAGGTGGGGGAGTCCTTCCTGGGCGAGATCGATGCCCGCCTCATCGACCTGGGGGACGAAAAAGTGGTTCACGCCGTCGTCCGGGATATCACTTTCAAGTACCGGGCCGAGCGGGAGAACCGTCAGCGGAACCGGGAACTCTCCACCCTTATCGGCATCATCGCCCGGGCCAACCAGGAGATGGAGCTGGAGACGGTGCTCGACGTGACGCTGCGCGAGACCATCGAGGCCTTCGGCGTTGACGGGGGCGGCATTCATCTCCGGGAGCGGGACGGAAAGCTTCGGCCTGCCGCCGCCGTCAACGTTCCCGAACAGCTCCGGTTTCTCCTGGCGCGGCGGGAGGGGGAAGGTCCCCTGGAGCGGATCGCCGACACCGGCGCCTCCCTCACCCTGGCGGACCTGGCGACGGAGTGCCGCTTCGGCTCGTCACCGGCAGTCCAGGGGTGGAAAGGGTTTGCCGGTGTTCCCCTTTCGGCCCGCAACCGCGTCACCGGCGTCATGTATCTCCTGAGCCGGAAGGAACGTCGCTTCAGCGACGACGAGGTGGCCCTCTTCCTCTCCATCGCCGTCCAGATGGGGATCGTGATCGAAAACGCCCGGCTCTTCAACGAGCACAAGTGGAAGAGCGAGGAACTCATGGGGTCCCTCCGGCTCCTGGAGCGGAGCAGCCACGAGCTCTCCTTCTCCCAGCACCGGCTCCGCACCAACCTGATGCTCGTGGAGCGGGCCAACCAGGAGCTGGAGCGGATCGACCGGATGAAGTCGAGCTTTCTCGGCATGATCTCCCACGAGTTTCGCACGCCGCTCACGAGCATCATGAGCGGAGCCGAGTTCCTCCTTTCCTCTCCTTCTTCCGGCCTGGGGAACGACGCCCGCCGGGTCCTCGACATGATCCACCAGGGGGGGGAGCGGCTCTCCGAGATCGTCAATGACATTCTCAAGGTGGCGAAGCTGGAGGCCAACACCGCCACGGTTAGCCGGTCGACTCTCCACATCTCCCAGGTATTCGAGGAGGTCCTTGAGGCACTGGAGCCCCTGCGGGCAGAACGGAACCTCTCCATCGTCTTTGCCAACCTGGAGGGGCTCCCCCATTGCAGCGGCGACCGGGAGTGCTTCCGGGAGATCTTCACCGAGTTGTTGGAAAACTCCATCAAGTTCACCCCCGACGGCGGGACTATCATGGTCTCGGCGCGGGTGGTGGATCGGCAGGGGCTCACGTCGAAGGGGGAGGTTCTCGCCCGCTTCAATCCCGGTTTCCTTGCCCAGGCGGGGGGGCGGAGTTATCTGGAGGTGGAGGTTCGCGACAACGGGATAGGGGTGAGTCCTGACGAGCAGGTGAAGATCTTCGACAAGTTTTACGAGGTGGGCGACATCAATCACCACTCCAGCGGCAAGTACAAGTTCCAGGGGAAGGGGGCCGGCCTGGGGCTCGCCATCGTTAAGGGGATGGTGGAGGCCCACGGCGGCATGGTCTGGGTCGAGAGCCCCGGTGTCGACCCGGATGCGCGGTTTGGCAGCGCATTCTTCGTGCTTCTTCCCCTTGAGGAGTGCCTCTGTCAGCCTCCTCTCCCCCTCGCCGGACACGGTATCTCCCCTTTCCGGGACGACCATGGGGATGAAGGTGGCGGGTAGCCGCAGCTGCGTAGGGGTCCGGAAGATACCCATTGAAAAAGATGAAACACCTGTGATATTTCTGATCAACTACGCCGGACAGGGCCGATTTTCCGCCCCTGCCGGCGACTCCCGAGGAGGAATTCGTGACCCAGGAACGCGAGAAGGCGATTGAACTGGCACTCAGCCAGATAGAGAAACAGTTCGGCAAGGGTGCCATCATGCGGCTGGGCGCCGACGAGGCACTGCCGGACATCGACGCCATTCCCACCGGTGCCCTCTCCCTGGATATCGCCCTCGGTGTGGGCGGCGTCCCCCGGGGCCGGGTCATCGAGATCTACGGTCCCGAGTCGTCGGGCAAGACAACGCTGGCCCTCCACATCGCCGCCGAGGCCCAGAAGCTGGGCGGCATCGCTGCCTTCGTGGATGCCGAGCATGCCCTCGACATCGGCTACGCCCGCAAGCTCGGCGTCCGGACCGACGACCTCCTCGTTTCCCAGCCCGATACCGGCGAGCAGGCCCTGGAGATCACCGAGATGCTCGTGCGGAGCGGCGCCGTCGATGTTCTCATCGTCGACTCCGTGGCGGCTCTCGTCCCCAAGGCTGAGATCGAAGGGGACATGGGGGACTCCCACGTGGGGCTCCAGGCCCGGCTCATGTCCCAGGCCCTGCGCAAGCTCACCGGCATCATCTCCAAGTCCAACTGCTGCGTCATCTTCATCAACCAGATCCGGATGAAGATCGGCGTCATGTTCGGCAGCCCCGAGACCACCACCGGCGGCAACGCCCTCAAGTTCTATGCCTCGGTCCGCCTCGACATCCGCAAGATCGCCACCCTCAAGCAGGGGGATGCGGTCGTGGGCTCCCGCACCAAGGTGAAGGTGGTGAAGAACAAGGTGGCTCCCCCCTTCAGGGAAGTGGAGTTCGACATCTTCTACGGTGAGGGGATCTCCCGGTTGGGGGATCTCCTGGACCTGGCGGTGGACCGCAAGATCGTGGAGAAGAGCGGTGCCTGGTTCTCCTACGGTGCGGACCGGATCGGCCAGGGGCGCGAGAACTCCCGGAACTTCCTCAAGGAGCATCCCGAGATGGCCGCCGAGATCGAAGAGAAGATCTACGAGACGGCCGGCATCCCCCGCAAAGGGGGGAAGGATAAGGCGGCGTAGTCCATGGAACTCAATGACATCCTCGCCATAGCAGCCAAGGCCAAGGCCTCCGACGTCCACATCAAGACGGGGCTTCCGCCGGTGGTCCGGATCGACGGGCGGCTGCGGCCGATTCCCAATGCGCCGCGCCTTTCGCCCGACCAGGTGCGCGCCATGGCCTTCGCCATCATGAACGAGCGGCAGAAGCGGCTCTTCGAGGAGCACTACGAGTGCGACGTGGCCTACGGGGTCCCAGGCCTCGGCCGCTTCCGGGTGAGCATCTACTCCCAGCGGGGGACCGTGGCCATGGTCTTCCGCTTCATCCCCTTCGGCATCCCCTCCATCGAGAACCTGACCCTCCCGCCGGTCATCAAGAAGCTCGCCATGGAGGAGCGGGGGCTCATCCTCGTCACCGGCACCACGGGAAGCGGCAAATCCACGACCCTTGCCGCCATGATCGACTACATCAACGAGCACCGGACCTGCAACATCATCACCGTCGAGGACCCGGTCGAGTTCCTCCACCGGGACAAGAAGAGCATCCTCTCCCAGCGGGAGGTGGGATTCGACACTCTCTCCTTCTCCACGGCCCTCAAGGGGGCCCTGCGCCAGGACCCGGACGTGGTCCTCGTGGGTGAGATGCGGGACCTGGAAACCATCGAGACCGCCATGCATGCGGCCGAGACCGGGCACCTGGTCATGTCGACCCTCCACACCCTGGACGCCGCCGAGACCATCAACCGGATCATCTCGGTATTCCCCCCCTTCCACCAGCGCCAGATCCGGCTCCAGCTCTCGGGGGTCATCAAGGGGGTCATTTCCCAGCGGCTCGTACCCCGGACCGACGGCAAGGGGCGGGTCCCGGCCGTTGAGGTCATGATCGGCACCGCCCGGATCAAGGAATACATCGACGACAAGGACAAGACGAAGCTCCTTTCCGAGGCCATAGCCCAAGGGTTCACCACCTACGGGATGCAGACTTTCGACCAATCACTCATGCAGCTTTACACCAGCAAGCTCATCACCTATGAGGAGGCGCTTCGCCAGTCCTCCAACCCGGACGATTTCGCCCTCAAGGTGTCGGGCATCTCCTCAACGTCCGACAGCACGTGGGACGACTTCGTCCACGACGAGGCCCCCGCCACCGAGGGTGAGGCTCCCGCCGCCGACCTGATCGAGAAGTTCTAGATGGGGGAGGAGCGGAGCGGGTTCACCCGTGCCCTCGACATCCTCTCCCGCCGTGACCACAGCGAGGCGGAACTGACCCTGAAGCTGCGGCGCAGGGGAATCGGCCAGGAGGAGATCGAATCGGTCGTCGTCCGCCTGCGGGAGCTGGGGTATCTGGACGACCGGCGTCTGGCAGAGCGGATCGCGGAATCGGCCCTGGCCGATGGCAAAATGGTGGGGCCGAGGCTCAGCCGGGAACTTGTCCGCAGGGGAATCCCCCGGGAGATGGCGGCCGACGCCATGGCCCGGGCCGCCGATGGGCACGATCTGGGGGAGGCCATCAGGGCGATCCTGGCCGGCAAGTTTCCTTCCTTCGATCCGGCGGCTGCCGATGCCAGGGAGAAGCGGCGGATTGTCGGCTGGTTCCAGCGGCGCGGCTATCCCCTTTCCGCCATTCTGGAGGCCCTGAGGGTTTCCGCCTGCGAGTGACGTTCAACTTTTCAGTGTATCATTTCACTTTCACCTGGATACAGAGGACCCGATGACCGGAAACGAACTACGCGCAAGATTTCTGAAATTTTTCGAGGACCGCGGCCACACCGTCGTCCCCAGCTCCCTCCTCATTCCCCACAACGACCCGACGCTCCTCTTCGCCAATGCCGGCATGAACCAGTTCAAGGACTGCTTCCTCGGCATGGAGGACCGGGGCTACTACCGGGCCGCCAGCTCCCAGAAATGCGTGCGGGCCGGCGGCAAGCACAATGACCTGGAGAACGTGGGGCGCACCGCCCGGCACCATACGTTCTTCGAGATGCTCGGCAACTTCTCCTTCGGCGACTATTTCAAGAAGGAGGCCATCGCCTACGCCTGGGAGTTCCTCACGAAGGACCTGGGGCTCGACAGGGATCACCTCTACGTGACGGTCTACACCGACGACGACGAGGCCGCCGACATCTGGCACCACCAGGAGGGGGTTCCCCGGGAGCGGATCTACCGCTTCGGCGAGAAGGACAACTTCTGGTCCATGGGTGACACGGGCCCCTGCGGCCCCTGCTCCGAGATCTTCTGGGACAACGGCCCTGAGGTGGGGTGCGGCAGTCCCGACTGCGCAGTGGGGTGCGACTGCGACCGCTACATGGAAATCTGGAACAACGTCTTCATGCAGTTCAACCGCTCCGCCGACGGGACCATGACCCCGCTCCCCAAGCCCTCCGTCGACACCGGCATGGGGCTCGAGCGGATCTGCACCGTCATGCAGGGGGTGAAATCCAACTACGACACCGATCTCCTCCAGGGGGTCATCCGGCAGGTGGAACGGCTCTCGGGGAAACGCTACCGGGAGAACGAGAAGGACGACGTCTCCATGCGGGTCATTGCCGACCACGCCCGGGCCACCACCTTCCTCATCTGCGACGGGGTCCTCCCCTCCAACGAGGGACGGGGCTACGTGCTGCGCCGGATCATGCGCCGGGCCGCCCGCCACGCCAAGATGCTCGGCTTTGCCGATCCGGTCCTCTACCGGACCGTGGACGCGGTGAACGAGATGATGGGGGGCTCCTACCCGGAGCTCCTGGAGCGTGAAGAGTACATCAAGAAGGTGATTCGGGCCGAGGAGGAGCGCTTTGCCGAGACCCTTGACCGGGGCCTCGCCATCCTGAACGACGCCATGACCGAGCTGAAGCGTGAGGGAAAGACGGTGATCCCCGGCGAGACCCTCTTCCGCCTCTACGACACCTTCGGCTTTCCCACGGACCTCACGGCCGATATCGTTCAAGCCGAAGGGTTCACCATCGACGAGCCCGGCTTCGAAGTCTGCATGGAGCGCCAGCGGGAGCAGGCCCGGGAGCACTGGAAGGGTTCCGGCGAGGAGGGGATCGCCGCCATCCACAAGACCCTCCACAGCCGGGGGATCAGGAGCGCCTTTGTGGGCTACGACGAGAAGTGCAGCTACGGGACGATCAGCTGCCTCCTCCGGGAGGGAGTCGAGGTGGCCGAGGCGAAGGCAGGTGATACGGTGGAGATCATCACCGACAGGACCCCCTTCTACGGCGAGTCCGGCGGCCAGGCCGGAGACACCGGCACCATCTCCACCGGCTCCGCCCACGTGCGGGTGACCGGCACGATCCGCCCCTTCGCCGACCTCATCGTTCATCGGGGAACCGTCGTCGAGGGTACCCTGAAGGCAGGCGAGGCGTGCGACCTGAAGGTGGCGTCCGTGGACCGGGACGCCACGGCCCGAAACCACACCGCCACCCATCTCCTCCAGACGGCGCTCCGCCAGGTGCTCGGCGAGCACGTAAAGCAGGCCGGCTCCCTGGTGGCCCCGGACCGGCTCCGCTTCGACTTCACCCACTTCGCCGCCATGACCCCGGAGGAGATCCGGCGGGCGGAGGAGATCGTCAATACGTTCATCATGGAGAACGATCCGGTCCACGCCCGGGAAATGGCCGTCGAGGAGGCCATGGAGAGCGGCGCCACGGCGCTGTTTGGCGAGAAGTACGGCGACAGGGTGCGGGTGGTCAAGGTGGGGGAGGTGAGCTCCGAGCTCTGCGGCGGCACCCACGTCCGGGCCGCCGGCGACATCGGCTCCTTCAAGATCCTCTCCGAGGCCGGGATCGCCGCCGGCGTGCGCCGCATCGAGGCCCTGACCGGCATGGGTGCGCTTCGCTACACCCAGGAGATGGAGGAGGAGAAGCGGCAGATGGCCTCCCTCATGAAGGCAGAGGGGGGAGACAACGTGGACCGGCTCCAGAAACTCCTTGCCCGGCAGCGGGAGATGCAGCGGGAGATCGAGGCGCTCCAAGGGCAGCTCAACGCGGCCCGGTCCGGGGATCTCCTGGCGGATGCCCGGGAGGTGAACGGCGTCAAGGTCCTTGCGGTCACCGTGGAGGTGGACGATCCGAAGAAGCTCCGGGAGCTGGCCGACACCCTCAAGGATCGTCTCGGTTCCGGGGTAGTGGCCCTCGGGTGCGAGAAGGACGGGAAGGCCAACCTCCTGGTGGCGGTCACGAAGGATCTGGCGGGGCGCATCAAGGCGGGCGACATTGTCCGGCAGGTGGCGCCGGTCATCGGCGGGAGCGGCGGCGGCAAGCCGGAGCTGGCCCAGGCTGGGGGGAATCAGCCCGAAAAACTGGCCGAGGCCCTCGGCATGGTGTACGGGCTCATCGGCTGAGCAGGTTCGCAGGAGAGGGAGAGGTCAGAGTCCCATGGACGTTGTGACGAAATTCCAGGCAGAGCGGGACTTGAAATCGATCCTCGTGGTGGACGACGAGGCGGTGATCCGCGACCTCTGCGCCCGGGCCCTCAAGGGTTACCGGGTGATCCAGGCGGGAGACGGAGAGGAGGCCCTGCGCCTCTTCGAAAAGGGGGGGATCGACGTCATCCTCACCGATGTCATGATGCCAAAGCTGAACGGCATAGAACTCCTGCGCCGCCTGAAAGAGATTGAACCGACCCTCGTGGTCATCGTTATGACCGGTTACGCCGAGAAGGACATCATTCTCAACGCCCTCAGGGCAGACGCCGATGACTTCATCACCAAGCCCCTGAACCTCCTCCAGCTCAAGACGGCGGTGGATAAGGCCCTGGACAAGAAGGCCCTCAAGGAGGAGCTCGCCAACCTCAGGAGCATGGACCGGCTCAAGAGCAACTTCCTCTCCCTCATCTCCCACAAGTTCCGCACCCCCCTCACCGCCATCTCCCTCTTTCTCCAGAACCTGGCGAGCGGGGTCTATGATCCGGACGACCCGGAATCGCGTCGGAACCTGGCGCTCATCTGCGGTGAATCCCGCTACCTGGAATCGCTGGTGGCCGAACTCCTCGTTTTCAGCCGCTTTATGGCTGCGGGCGAAGGTGTGCTGCCGGAGCCGTGCAGCCTCCATGAGATTATCCGCCCCCTGGTCGCCGCTTCCAAAGAGGCGGCCGCCAAGCCGGGTGTCAGAACGACCTTCGACCTGACCCCTCTCCCCCCCCTTCCCGTTGACCGGGAAAAGATCGCCTTTGCCATCGGTCAGGTGATCGACAACGCCTTCAAGTTCTCCGACGAGACGGGAACCGTCACCCTTTCCCTGAAGGAGGAGTACGGCGACTGCCGCCTGACCGTGGAGGATACCGGCGTCGGCATCTCCAAGGAGGAACTCCCCAAGATCTTCGAGAAGTTCTACCAGGTGGACCCGGCGGGGACCGGCCAGATCCGCGGTTTCGGCCTTGGCCTCTTCTATGCCCGCGAGTTCGTCAAGCTCCACGGCGGCACCATCACCGTGGAGAGCGAGCCGGGAAAGGGGACCCGCGTCACCATCGCCCTCCCCCGAAATCCATCCGTTTCATCCTGAACGGTGCCCGTCATCGGCTGTTCCCACCTCCTCTTCAGGAGAGGCTAAACCCGCCTTTCGTGTTGATTATTTCCCGCTATCTGCTATAGTTGCACCTTTCTTGAGCCCCTTTCAGCCCCACTTTCCGACGAACGGGAGGTTCATCCGCGTGCAGCATCTCATCGAAAAAGCCAACACCCTGATGGAGGCGCTCCCCTATATCCGGCGCTTCTCGGGCAAGACCATCGTCATCAAGTACGGTGGCCACGCCATGGCCGACGAGGCCCTGAAGAAATCCTTCGCCCTCGACGTTATCCTCCTTAAATCCCTCGGCATCAACACCGTCGTGGTCCATGGCGGCGGCCCCCAGATCAACGAGACCCTCAAGCGCTACGGCATCGTCTCCGAATTCGTGCGGGGGATGCGGGTCACCGACGCCGCCACCATGCAGGTGGTGGAGATGGTCCTGACCGGCCAGGTTAACAAGGAAGTGGTGGGGTACCTGAACCAGCACGGCGGTCGGGCCGTGGGGCTCTCCGGCAAGGACGGCAACCTCCTCTTCTGCAAGAAGCTCCTCCAGGAGATGAAGCAGGAGGACGGCTCCCTGGAGAAGGTGGACATCGGCTTCGTGGGGGACGTGGTCAAGGTGAACCAGGAACTGATCCAGACCCTGGAGCACGGCAAGTTCATCCCGGTCATCGCCCCGATAGGGGTGGGGGAGAACGGTGAAAGCTACAACATCAACGCCGACCTGGTGGCGGGTCGGGTGGCCGGAGCACTCAGGGCAGAGAAGCTGATTCTCCTCACCGATGTGGAGGGGGTCAAGGACAAGGCGGGAGTGCTTCTCCCCAGCATTGTCCTTGATGAAGTCCCGCGGCTCATTGACGACGGTGTCATCACCGGCGGCATGATTCCCAAAGTCACCTGCTGTGTTGACGCCATCGAGGAGGGGGTCAAGAAGGCCTCAATCATCGATGGCCGGGTCCTCCATGCGGTTCTTCTGGAAATTTTCACCGATGTTGGTGTTGGCACCGAGATCCACCGATGAATTACTCTGTCGGCATCCAGCCCCGGTAAGAGGCCTGAAACGGACAGGCGCACCATCAACCCTGTGCACGAGGATCAACCCCATGAATACTTCCGCTCAATGGATAGCCAAGGCTGACAAATACATCATGAAGACCTACGGCCGGTATCCCCTGGTGCCGGTGCGGGGCGAAGGGTGCGTCCTCTGGGATGCCGACGGCAAGCGCTACCTGGATTTTCTCGCCGGCGTGGCGGTGAACAACCTGGGGCACTGCCATCCCAAGGTGGTAGCGGCCCTCCAGAAGCAGGCCGCCGAGATGATCCACTGCTCCAACTATTACCACATCCCGAACCAGATCGAGCTGGCCGAGCTCCTCTGCGCCCACTCCTTCGCCGACAAGGCCTTTTTCTGCAACAGCGGCGCCGAGGCCAACGAGGCGGCCATCAAACTGGCCCGCAAGTACGCCCGGGAGAAGACCGGCGACGCCGAGCGCTACGGGATCATCACGGCAATTGCCTCCTTCCACGGCCGGACCATGGCCACCATCTCCGCCACCGGCCAGGAGAAGGTGCAGAAGTTCTTTGACCCGCTCCTCCACGGCTTCACCTACGTCCCGTTCAATGATGCCGACGCCCTGGAAGCTGCTGTCACCCCTCAGACCTGCGCGGTGATGCTGGAGCCGATCCAGGGGGAGGGGGGCGTGGTGGTCCCCTCCGCCGACTACTTCCGCAAGGTGCGGGAGATCTGTGATCGCCACGGCCTCCTCCTCATCTTCGACGAGGTGCAGGTGGGGATCGGCCGGACCGGCAAGCTCTTCGCCCACGAGCACTTCGACGCGGTCCCCGACATCATGACCTTGGCCAAGGCCCTGGCCGGCGGCGCCCCCATCGGCGCCATGCTGGCGAAGGATGAGATCGCCGCCTCCTTTTCCCCCGGCACCCACGGCTCTACCTTCGGGGGGAACCCCCTGGTCACCGCCGCCGGCGTCGCCGCCATCCGGGCGGTGCTGGAGGAGGGGCTCCTGAACCGGGCCGAGGAGATGGGTGAGTACCTCACGGGCGAGCTGGAGCGGCTCAAGGAGAAGTATTCCTTCATCACCGACGTGCGGGGGATCGGCCTCATGATCGGCATGGAGCTCTCCGTTCCGGCCGGGGACATCGTGGTCAAGGGGCTTGAGCGGGGCGTTCTCCTCAACGTGGCCCAGGACCGGGTGCTCCGGTTCGTGCCCCCCCTGGTGGTGACCAAGCAGGAAGTGAATGAAATGATCGCCGTCCTCGACGGCATTCTGGAGGAGATGACGCAATGACCCGGCACTTTCTGGCCCTCAATCAGTACACCAAAGAGGAGCTCGACGGACTCTTCATCCTCACGCGGGAGCTGAAGGACAACCAGAAGCAGGGGATACCCCATCGGCTTCTGGAGGGGAAAAGCGTTGCCCTCATCTTCGAGAAGTCGTCCACCCGGACCCGCGTTTCCTTCGAGGTGGGGGTCTTTCAGCTTGGCGCTCACCCTCTCTTCATCTCCTCGGGAACGTCCCAGATGGGGCGGGGCGAGCCCATCAAGGACACGGCCCGCGTCATGGCCCGCTACTGCGACGGCGTCATGATCCGCACCTACGGCCAGGAGATCGTGGAGGAGTTCGCCCGGTTTTCTTCCGTGCCGGTCATCAACGGCCTCACCGACCTCTTCCACCCCTGCCAGATCATGGCCGACCTCTTCACGGTCATGGAGCACAAGGGAACGTACGAGGGTCTGAAATTCGCCTGGGTCGGCGACGGCAACAACATGGCCAACACCTGGATCGAGGCCGCCGCCATCCTCGGCTTCGACCTGACCTTGGCCTGCCCCACCGGGTATGAGCCCGACCGGCACGTCTGGGACTGGGCACAGAAGAACGCTACGTCAAGCATTACCATTACGGAAGATCCGGAGGAGGCCGTGCGCGACGCCGACGTCATCAATACCGACGTCTGGGCCAGCATGGGGCAGGAGCGGGAGCAGAAGGAGCGCGAAGTGGCGTTCCAGGGCTACTGCCTCGACGATGCCCTGGTTTCCCTGGCAAAGCCCGACTGCATGGTTCTCCACTGCCTCCCTGCCCACCGGGGGGAGGAGATCACCGACAGCGTCATCGAAGGCCCCCGCTCCGCCGTCTGGGACGAGGCCGAGAACCGGCTCCACGTACAGAAAGCAATCATGGCTTCATTGATGAAGTAACTGACTTTATCCTATCCAAAGGAGATCCACATGGCCAAAGCGCACAAAGACGTGAAGAAGATCGTCCTCGCCTACTCGGGCGGGCTCGACACATCCATCATCCTCAAGTGGCTCAAGAACGAGTACGGCTGCGAGGTCATCGCCTTCTCGGCTGACCTGGGCCAAGGCGACGAGCTGGCGCCGATCCGTGACAAGGCCTTTGCCACCGGCGCCGACAAGGTCTACATCGACGACCTGAAGGAAGAGTTCGTCAAGGACTTCGTCTTCCCCATGTTCCGCGCCAACGCCATCTACGAGGGACACTACCTCCTCGGCACCTCCATCGCCCGCCCCCTCATCGCCAAGCGGCAGATGGAGATTGCGAAGATCGAGGGTGCCGACGCCGTCTCCCACGGCGCCACGGGCAAGGGGAACGATCAGGTCCGCTTCGAGCTGGCCTACTACCACTTCGACCCGGCCATCACCGTGGTGGCCCCGTGGCGGGACTGGAAGCTGAACAGCCGCCAGGCCCTCGTGAACTACGCCAGGAAGAACGGTATCCCGATCCCCGTCACCAAGAAGCGCCCCTGGTCCTCGGACCGCAACATGCTCCACATCTCTTTCGAGGGAGGCATCCTGGAGGACACCTGGGCCGAGCCCCCCGAGAACATGTACGTCCTGACCAAGGCGCCGGAGAAGGCCCCCAACAAGCCCCAGTTCGTGGAGATCGAGTTCAAGAACGGCAACGCCGTGGCCGTTGACGGTGAGAAGATGAGCCCGGCCCAGCTCCTGGCCCACCTGAACTACATCGGTGGCGAACACGGCATCGGCCGGGTGGATCTCCTGGAGAACCGCTCCGTCGGCATGAAGTCCCGGGGTGTGTACGAAACCCCCGGCGGCACCATCCTGCGCGAGGCCCACTCGGCCGTGGAGCAGATCACCATGGATCGGGAGGTGATGCGGATCCGCGACTCCCTCATCCCCGAGTACGCACGCCAGGTCTATGCCGGCTACTGGTTCTCCCCGGAGCGGGAGATGCTCCAGACCCTCATTGACGACTCCCAGAAGTGCGTGAACGGCGTGGCCCGGGTGAAGCTCTACAAGGGGCACTGCCGCACCGTGGGGCGCAAGTCCGAGACCAACTCCCTCTTCAACCTGGACTTCGCCACCTTCGAGAAGGATCAGGTCTTCAACCAGGCCGACGCCACCGGGTTCATCAAGATCAACTCCCTGCGGCTGCGGATCAGGTCGCTCATGCAGGGGAAGAAGTAGAAAACGCGCCTTTTCCGCACTCTCTGAATCATGACATCAGGGACACGGTTTGCCGTGTCCCTTTGCATATCCCATGGCCGACAAGACATTCAAGAAAGACCACATCGTCACCTCCGTCGTCGCAGTCATAGTCGACAGCGACGGTCAGGTGCTCCTCACCAAGCGGAACGTGAACCCCTTCAAGGGTGAATGGGTCATGCCCGGGGGAAAGATCGACCTGGGTGAGCCGATCATCGCGGCCCTCCAGCGTGAGGTGATGGAGGAGGTGGGACTCCAGGTGGAGGTGGACAGCCTCATCGACGTCTTCGAGCACGTGACGCCGGGGGAGGACAACTATCACTTCATCATCCTCTTCTACCTCTGCCGTCCCCTCTACTGCGACATCGACCACAACCGCGACGAGGTGGAGGAGGCCCGCTGGGTTCCCCGGGGCGAGTTGGCTGGCTACCAAATGCCGCAGGGGACCCGCTTCATCCTCGGCAGACTCTTCCCGGAACTCTGTAGCTGCGAGACGTGACAAGGTCCCCATGGTCCAGATCATCGACAAGAAGGTGAATCTCGAATACCCGCTGGGGCATCACCTCCACTGCATGATCGCCCAGGTGCCGAACCACCTGCGGCGGGCGGAGAAGGGGTTCGCCATCGTTGAGCCCGACCGCCAGTGGGAGATGATCCGGTCGATCCTCGACCTGGTGGCTGAGGGGGAGGGGAACCTGAAGAAGCTTCACTTCCTCATGTTTCCCGAGACCCATGTTCCCGTGGCCCGCTTCGACGAGATGCTCGCCTTTATCGACGGGCGCTTTCGCCCCAGCACCGTCACCATGTTCGGCGTGGAGCACGTGAGCCTCAAGAGCTACCGGGAAATGCTGGAGCGTTTCCGGGAAGACAACGCCGAGGCCATCGAACTGGTGGACCGGGACATCGATTCGGGCGACGTGCTGGAGATGCCGGTGAACTGGTGCTGCGTGGCGGTTAAAGAGGCGACGGGGAAACTCCGGGTCTTCCTTGAGGCGAAATCGCACCCCTTCCACGGCGAGGAGTTCCTGGACAAGTTCCACGACCTCTACCGGGGGCGCCACTTCTACCTCTTCCGGAGCCGCCCCTCCTGCTTCAACTTCATGGTTCTGATCTGTCTCGACTACCTCTACCGCGACCTCTACAGCTCCAACATCAGGCAGATCATCGACCACGCGAACCAGCTCTACTTCAGCACCCGCCAGACCCTGGACACCATCTTCGTGGTTCAGTGCAACCCGAAGCCGGAGCACCGGGCCTACCGGGACGTCCTCTCGGGGTTCTACGGCGAGTACCTGGAGGATACGCCGGGGGTGCGGGAGACGGTAACCGTCTTCGGTAACACCTCAGACGAAACCCGGATCGTAGATGCCCCTGGGGACCGGGTGTTCGGCAACTCCTCCGTCGTCATCAACCGGACCCACCGCCTGGCCTCGGTGCAACTCTCCGAGTTCGCTACCGACGATTTTGACGGCGCGCCGGTCTGCCGGCTCCGGTTCGGCACGGGGACCCGGCTTTACTACTTCAACCTGCCGCTCCACCACGAGATCGACCCACGCACCACACGGGTCCCCCTGAAAGTGCACACGATCATGCGCTGGTCCCAGGACGGCGGATGGGTGCGGGTGAGTGGAGACGAAATGGTGGCAGGATTCGAAATCGGGCAGGACGTATAACGGCTGATACGTAGGGGCGAATCTTGTATTCGCCCGACATCAAGGTATCAGGGCGATCACAAGGATCGCCCCTACAATGAACGGACATTCGGGAGACAACCATGGCACACGAAAAACTCTGGGGCGGCCGCTTTTCCGAGCCGACCGATAAATTCGTCGAGGAGTTCACCGCCTCCATCGACTTCGACAAGCGGCTCTATCACCAGGATATCCGGGGCTCCATCGCCCACGCGCGGATGCTGGGCAAGCAGGGAATCCTCCCCATGGCCGAGGTGGAGAAGATCGTGACCGGTCTCCAGGAGGTCCTCATCCGGATCGAGGCCGGGAAGTTCGACTTCTCCGTGGCCCTTGAAGACATCCACATGAACATCGAGGCGCGCCTCACGGAGAAGATCGGCGAGGCCGGCAAGCGGCTCCACACCGGCCGCTCCCGCAACGACCAGGTGGCCCTCGACATCCGCCTCTACCTCCGGGACGAGATCGTGGAGATCTCCGCCTACCTGGACATGCTGGTGGATTCCCTCATCCACCAGGCGGAAACCAATCTCGGCGTCATCATGCCGGGATACACCCATCTCCAGACCGCCCAGCCGATCCTCTACTCCCACCACATGATGGCCTACGTGGAGATGTTCACCCGGGACAAGGGTCGGATGGAGGACTGCCTGCGGCGGATGAATGTGCTTCCTCTGGGGGCCGGAGCCCTGGCCGGGACCACTTTCCCCATCGACCGGGAGCACGTGGCCGAGCTCCTGGACTTCCCCCAGGTGACCCGCAACTCCCTCGACTCGGTCTCGGACCGGGACTTCGCCCTGGAGTTCATGGCCGCCTCGTCGATCCTCATGATGCACCTTTCCCGCTTTTCCGAGGAGCTGATCCTCTGGTCCACCAGCGAATTCAAGTTCGTGGAGCTGACCGACTCCTTCTGCACCGGCTCCTCCATCATGCCCCAAAAGAAGAACCCGGACGTGCCGGAGCTCGTCCGGGGCAAGACCGGCCGGGTCTACGGCAACCTCATGGCGCTCCTCACGGTCATGAAGGCCCTGCCGCTGGCCTACAACAAGGACATGCAGGAGGACAAGGAGCCCCTCTTCGACACCATCGACACCGTGAAGGGGAGCCTCAAGATCTTCGCCGACATGGTGCGGGAGATGCGGATCAACACCGGGAACATGCGGGCCGCGGCCGCCAAGGGGTTCTCCACCGCCACCGACGTGGCCGACTATCTCGTCCGCAAGGGGATGCCGTTCCGCGACGCCCACGAGGTGGTGGGGAAGACCGTGGCCTACTGCATCGCCAACGGCAAGGACCTTCCCGACCTGACCCTGGAGGAGTGGCAAGGGTTCTCGGACAAGATTGGCGAGGACATCTTCGACTCCATCACCCTGGAGGCGTCGGTGAACGCCCGGGCCGCCACCGGCGGCACCGCCCTGGAGCGGGTGAAGGCGGAGATCGAGCGGGCCAAGGCGGGACGATGATGGCGTAGGGGCGAGGCATGCCTCGTCCTCGGGTTGGTGGTATTTCAAGGGCGAGCCATGCTTCGCCCCTACGGACGGACAGATGAAAGCAAAATATCTTGTTCTTATCGGGTTTCTCCTCCTCTCCGCCTGCGGCAAGAAGGGGCCGCTGGTCCCCCCCGAAAGCTTTGTGCCGGCCCCGGTCAGCGCCCTGTCGGTGGAGCAGAAGGAGGATGCGTTCTACCTCTCCTGGCCCGCGCCCGGCAAGGATGCAGGGGGGCGGCCGCTGGAGGGACTGGCCGGCTTCAGGGTCTACCGCCGGCCGGTGCTCCCCCCCGATCAGGACTGTGAGGAGTGCCCCACCGCCTATACCCTCATCAAGACCGTTGACCTCGAATATCTCCAGGACGTGCGGTTCTTCAACGGTCGCTACGTTCTTGCCGACCGGGACGTGACCAACGGCGCGATCTACCAGTACAAGGTGATCTCCTTCAAGAAGGACGGCACCGAGAGCAGCGCCTCCAACCGGGCCCGCCGCACCAAGGTTGCGGCCCCGCCCGCCCCTCGCCTCGCCGCCACGGCCAGCGCCACCGGCGTGGTCCTCCAGTGGGAAATCCCTTCGATCACCGCCGGCACGGCCGTCGGCGCCTACGTCTATCGCCGGCGCGGCGACGACGTCGGCACCCTTGTCCTCCTCACCCCAACGCCGATCAGCGATCGGCAGTATGAAGACCTACGCCTGGAGCGGGGCGCCGCCTATGTCTACACGGTGCGGGCGGTCGTTGACGTCGACGGCCAGCTCGTGGAGGGTGCCGTTTCCAACGAGGCGCAGGGAAAGCTGGCCGATCCGGAATAGCTGCAATCTTCGAAGACTCCTGATAGGCCGGTAAGCCTCTAATCTTTTGACTTTTTACCGCCTCCCATGATACAAATACCCACTTTTATTTACGCCGTGGCGATGAGACACTTTTTTATAAACGGAGGAAGTCATGAATCACTTTCAGTACAAGGGTAACGAGCTCTTTGCCGAGGATGTTTCCCTCAAGGAGATCGTCGCCAAGGTGGGGAGTCCGGTCTACGTTTACTCCCACGCAACCCTGACCCGTCATTTCAACGCCTTTGACGAGGCCTTTGCCGGCGTACCCCATACCATCTGCTACTCGGTCAAGGCCAACTCCACCCAGTCGGTGCTCAAGACCTTCGTCAACCTGGGCGGCGGCGTCGACATCGTCTCCGGCGGTGAGCTCTTCCGTGCCCTCAAGGCCGGCGTTGACCCGAAGAAGGTGGTCTACTCCGGCGTCGGCAAGAAGGACGACGAGATCGAGTACGCCCTGAACACCGGCATCCTCATGTTCAACGTGGAGTCGGAGCAGGAGCTGACCCGCATCTCCGAGATCGCTTCACGTATGGGTAAGAAGGCCGGCATCGCCATCCGGGTGAACCCCGACGTGGACCCTGGCACCCACCCCTACATCACCACCGGCCTCAAGAACGCCAAGTTCGGCATCACCATCGACCGGGCCATGGAAGAGTATGCGCGGGCCAAGACCCTGCCGGGGATCGACGTCATCGGCATCGACATGCACATCGGCTCCCAGCTGACCAAGGTCAACCCCTTCGTGGACTCCATCGAGAAGCTGAAGGTGATGATCGGCAAGCTCCGCAGCCAGGGGATCGACCTCAAGTACTTCGACTGCGGCGGCGGCCTCGGCATCCAGTACAACGCCGAAGAACCCCCCCTGCCGGCCGACTACGGCAAGGAGATCGTTGCCGCGACGAAAGATCTGGGGATGCACCTGGTCTTCGAACCAGGGCGCAACCTGGTGGGGAATGCCGGCATCCTGGTGGCCAAGACCCTCTACACCAAAGCCCGTGACGAAAAGAACTTCATCATGATCGACGCCGGCATGAACGACCTGGCCCGGCCGGCCCTCTACGACTCCTACCACGGGGTCCAGGCGGTCACCAAAGACCAGGACGGCATGATCGTCGCCGACATCGTGGGCCCCATCTGCGAGTCGGGCGACTTCCTGGTCAAGGGGCGCGAGGTGCCGATGTTCAGGCAGGGCGACCTGGTGGCCTTCATGTCCGCCGGCGCCTACGGTTTCGCCATGTCCAGTTCCTACAACAGTCGGCCGCGAGTGGCCGAGGTGATGGTAAAGGGGGACACGTTCGAAGTGGTCCGCGAGCGCGAGACCGTCGAAGAACTGGTCAAAGGCGAGAGAATCGCGTCGTTTCTGTAACCCATAACCCAGATTCATATACCTCTGAAGGAGGAACGAATTATGTTCAAGGGAAGCATTGTCGCAATCGTCACCCCGTTCACTAACGGCGCGGTCGACTTCGAGAAGCTCCGGGAGCTCGTGGAATTCCAGATTGCCAACGGCACCGACGCCATCGTCCCCTGCGGCACCACCGGCGAGGCGTCGACGCTGGACTACGACGAGCACATGGACGTGGTGAAGACTGTCATTAACCAGGTCAACAAGAGGGTTCCGGTCATCGCCGGCACCGGCTCCAACTCCACCCAGGAGGCCATCGAGCTTTCCCAGAAGGCGAAAGAGGCCGGGGCCGACGGCGTGCTGCTGGTGACCCCGTACTACAACAAGCCGACCCAGGAAGGCATGTACCAGCACTTCCGCCATATCGCCGAAGCCGTTGCGATCCCGCAGATCCTCTACAACGTACCGGGCCGCACCTCCTGCGACATGCTTCCGGAGACCGTCGAGCGCCTGTCCAAGGTGCCGAACATCATCGGCATCAAGGAGGCCACCGGCGACCTGCAACGCGCCAAGGAAGTCATCGAGCGCGTCGGCAAGGACTTCCTCGTCTATTCCGGCGACGACGCCACTGCCGTCGAGCTGATGCTGCTGGGTGGCAAGGGCAACATCTCGGTGACCGCCAACGTCGCGCCGCGCGCCATGAGCGACCTGTGCGCCGCCGCCATGCGCGGCGACGCCGCTGCCGCGCGCGCCATCAACGACCGCCTGATGCCGCTGCACAAGGCGTTGTTCATCGAATCCAACCCCATTCCGGTGAAGTGGGCCCTGCATGAGATGGGTCTGATCCCCGAGGGCATCCGCCTGCCCCTGACCTGGCTCAGCCCGCGTTGCCACGAGCCGCTGCGTCAGGCCATGCGCCAGACCGGCGTATTGGCTTGATCAAGGAGCTCCACGCAATGAAGCGACTGGCTGGACTGACCGCCCTCGCCCTGGTTATCGGCAACACTTCCGGCTGCGGCTGGCTGTGGGGGCCGGAGGGCTATTTCCGCGACCGCGGTGACGACTACCTCGGCGCCCGCGAAACGCCTCCCATGCAATTGCCCGAAGGGGTGCACAGCAAGCCGCTCGATCCGCTGCTGCCGATTCCGCTGAACGTCGCCACCACCCACGAAAAAGAGGGTGAGTACGAGGTTCCGCGTCCGCAGCCGCTGGCCAACGCCGGCGACATCAGCGACTACAGCCTGCAGCGCAGCGGTGATAGCCGCTGGGTCGTGGCCCAGCGTCCGCCGGCGGAGGTCTGGCCGGTGGCCCGGCAGTTCTTCGAGGAGAACGGTTTCCGCATCGCCGACGAGCGCCCGCAGACCGGCGAGTTCAGTTCCGACTGGCAATCGCTGTCGCAGCTTTCCGCACCGCTGGCACGCCGCCTTAGCAGCCGCGTGAGCGGTGTCGAGCCGGACGGCCAGGCACGGGTTCGGGTGCGTATCGAGCCCGGCGTGCAAAGCAATACCAGCGAGGTCTACGTGCTCAGCCAGACCCGCGCCGCCGGTGACACCAGCAGCCCGAGCTGGCCGAGCAAGTCGGTGGCGCCGAGCCTCGACGCGGCGCTGCTCGACGAGATGGTCGCGAGCATGGCGCGCAGCGCCGAGCAGGGCGGCTCGGTCTCCCTGCTGGCAGCCAACTCGATCTACGACACGCCCGGCACCTTCGAGTTGAGCAAGGACGGCAGCGGCAACCCGGTGCTGACCTTGCAATCCGACTTCGACCGCTCCTGGGTCAGCGTCGGGCGTGCCCTGGATAACGCCGATATCCGCGTCGACGACCTCAACCGCAGCCTTGGCGTGTACTACGTGAACATCGCCGAAGGGGCGAAGAAGCCCGACGAAGACAAGCCCGGGTTCTTCAGTCGCCTGTTCGGCGGCGGCGAGAAGACCAAGGAAGAGGAAGACGCCAAGGCGCAGCGCTACCAGGTCCGCCTGACCACCGTCAGCGACGCCGTGCAGGTCACCGTCGACAAGGACATCAACACCTCTGCGCCGGCCGATGTCGCGCAAAACGTACTGGAAAAACTCCAGGAGAGCATGCGCAATGCGGTTCGCGGTTCTGGGCAGCGGAAGCCGGGGCAATTCGGCCTTGGTGAGCAGTTCTGACACCCGGATACTGATCGATTGCGGCTTCCCGCTGCGTGAAATCATCAAGCGTCTGGCGCGCCTGGGGCTGAGCCCCGCGCAGCTGGACGCGATCCTGGTCACGCACGAACACGCCGATCACATCCATGGCGTCGAACTGCTGGCGCGGCATTACCAAATCCCGGTCTATCTCAGTGCGGGTACCCTGAGCGGCATGCGCCGCCCGGTGCACCCCGCCGAGCTGTTGAGGGCCGGCCAGCGCCTGGCGATCCGCGGGCTGGAAGTGCAGGTGGTTGGCGTCTCGCACGACGCCCGCGAGCCTACCCAGTTCGTGCTGTCCGACGGGCAGCGGCGCTTCGGCATGCTCACCGATCTGGGAATGGCCACGGCCGAGGTGCTGGAGTGCTATCGTGCGGTGGATGCTCTGGTGGTCGAGGCCAACCACGACAGCACGATGCTTGCCGGTGGCCCGTATCCCTATTTTCTCAAGGCCCGCGTAGGCGGTTCGCGAGGGCACTTGAACAACCATCAGTCCGCAGAGCTGGTGAAGCAGCTGGATTGGGGCCGCATGCAGCACCTGGTGCTGGCCCATCTCAGCGAAAAGAACAACTCGCCGCAGCTGGCCCGGCAAACCTTCGTCGACACCCTCGGGTGCGATCCGGGCTGGCTGCAGGTGGCCGATCAGCATTCAGGCCTGGATTGGCGCGAGATCGCCTAGGCCCTATTACCCGTAAGCGGAGCCCATCATGGAAAAACGCGAAGAACTCTACCGCGGCAAAGCCAAGTCGGTTTACCAGACCGACGATGCCGATCGTCTCATCCTGCTGTTCCGCAACGACACCTCCGCCTTCGACGGCAAGCGCATCGAACAGCTCGATCGCAAGGGCGCGGTGAACAACAAGTTCAACGCCTTCATCATGCAGAAGCTGGAAGCTGCCGGCATTCCGACCCAGTTCGACAAGCTGCTGTCGGATACCGAGTGCCTGGTGAAGAAGCTCGACATGATCCCGGTCGAGTGCGTGGTGCGCAATTTCGCCGCCGGTAGCCTGGTGCGTCGCCTCGGCGTGGAAGAGGGCATCGCCCTGACTCCTCCCACCTTCGAGTTGTTCCTGAAGAACGACGCCCTGGGCGATCCGTTCATCAACGAATCCCACGTCCAGGCCTTCGGCTGGGCCACTCCCGAGCAACTGGCGCAGATGAAGACCTATTCCTTCAAGGTCAATGAAGTGCTGAACAAGCTGTTCGACGACGCCGGTCTGCTGCTGGTGGACTTCAAGCTGGAGTTCGGCCTGTTCCATGGCCAGATCGTCCTCGGCGATGAGTTTAGCCCGGACGGCTGCCGTCTGTGGGACAAGGAAACCCGCAAGAAGATGGACAAGGACCGCTTCCGCCAGGGCCTCGGCGATGTGATCGAAGCCTACGAAGAGGTAGCCAAGCGCCTGGGCGTGCCGCTTTAACCTCCTAACGCGCGCAACCATCTGAAAGAACGCGAAAAAATCTTCAAGAAAGCTTCGCGTTCTTCGTACAAGCTGGTATCATGCGCGCCGCACGGAGAGATGCCGGAGTGGTCGAACGGGACGGATTCGAAATCCGTTGAGTCAGCAATGGCTCCTAGGGTTCAAATCCCTATCTCTCCGCCATTACATATGAGCAAAGCCCCTGGAATGCCTGGCGTTCCGGGGGCTTTGTCTTTTCTGGCGAGCGTTCGGGCATCCCCTCTGCCGGGCGGGCGAAAAAGCCGTGCCATGGTTTCGGGTGCCGGCCAGGTCGTGCAGCTTTCCTAGGAATGCTGCGGGCCCTTCCTTGGTTCTGCCCTTCCTTCTCCTCTGGGTGGTCGTCCCGCTCTGCCTGGGTTTCGTGGGTGCGCTGAGCGCGCATTTCTCCACCGCTTCCGATTTTCTGTCCTTCGGGCGCCGCGTCGGGCGACCTGCCGGTTTCGATGGTCGGTGCGGTTCTTCTTAGTATCCCGGCGCTTGAAGGCGCCGCGGATGTGTGGCCGAGCTGCATGGCACGGTTTCCCTCCGGCGGACAGCCAGGATATCGGTTTGTGCCGAGTCCCGGAGCCGGGGCTGGGGAGGAAGAAATGCGTCCGCTCGTTTCCGTCGTTTGCGCCTGTTTCAATATCTCGAAGTATCTGGACGAGGCGATCGCCAGCATCTACGCGCAGGGCTATCCCAATCTCGAGTTGATCGTGGTGGATGACGGATCCACGGACGACACCTATGAGCGTCTCGCCATGCTCCGCGAGCGTCACGGTTTCCAGCTCTACCGCCAGGCTAACCGAGGGGTGAGCGACGCGCTCAATCACGGTTTGCGTCATGCGCGGGGCGAGTTCGTGATGACTCCCGACCTGGACGACATTCTCCTGCCTGGAGCGCTCGACACGCGCGTCGACTACTTGCTTGCGCACCCCGAGGTCGGGTGCGTGGGCGGTTTCAATATCTGTATCGACAGTGCTGGTAACGAAGTGGCGCGAGACGGTTTCAGCGAGGGGTGTGTGGAGCGTTGGGGGTTCGATGCAGCATTGGCCGAGACCCTGGTGGTCATGCCGCTGACGGCGCTCTACCGCATGGAAGCGATGAAGCGGGCGGATTTCTTCGACCCGTTGATTCGCGTGCAGGATTTCCAGATCACCCTAAGGATCGCGGCGCAGGGCTATGAAATTCATCGACTGCCGGCCTACATGGGGCGTTATCGCCGGCATGGAAGCGGTCTGTCCGGCAGGTACAAGCTCAATTACGAGGCGGATATGCAAGCCATCGAGCCTTATCGGGCTCACCCGAATTATCGCCGGGCCCGGCAACTGATCCTGAACAAGGTACTGAAGAAGGCTGTTGTCCAGGATGGGCGATATGCCTGGCAGTTGTTCCGCTCGGTGCCGCTGCGAGCGTGGGACCGGGTGACGCTGAAGCGATTCTGGCGCTTTCTCCGTTATCTGCCGGTCCTCGGGTTGAAGGATGGTACCGGCGTCGAGGGTCGATGACGGCTGGCCGGCTAATCTTTCAATGGGTTGAATGCCATTTCAGGATTTCTCCTTCAGTGCCTCGCCCTGGGGAAATAGCGCGCGGCTCACGAAGCGCGCGGTATCCCGCAGGCTGGTGCCGATCCGTTCCAGGTCGTCGGGCTGGTGCTGGGCGCTGATGCCGATCGCGGAGATGGCGAAGCGCGGTTGTCCGTCGCGGTCGGTGATGGCGCTGGCGACCATGCTCACGCCGCGGTAGAGGTGTTCCTGGTCGATAGCCCAGCCGCGCTCGACGGCCTCGGACGCTTCGGCCTGGTAGCGCTCGAAGCTCGGCGGATTTTCCCAGCGCACGCGGGTCAGTCGGCGGCGCAGTTCGTCCTCCGGCAGTTCGCGCAGGCCGGCAATGCAACGCCCGGCGGCGCCGACCAGTTCCGGCAGGCGCGTGCCGACGGCGACGTTGACGTGGGCGACGGGCGGTGCGGCAAGGGCGATGACGCGGATGTGCGCATCGTCGGTGACTTGCCACAGGGCGATGAGGATGTGGTGGGCAAGGCTCAGTCGCTCCAGCTCTGGCTGGATCAGGTCGGCATAGCTGCGTCCGACGAATCCTACGGCCAGTTCCGACAGGCCAAGGCCCAGTTGGTAGGTCTTGCCCGCATCGTCGAAGGAGGTCAGCCGTTCGTTGCTCAGGGTGCGCAGGATATTGAAGGCGCTGCTCGGGCTGATGCCGGTGGCGCGAGCGATGGCGGCCACGCCTTGCGGTCCGTCGGCGTGGGCTAGGTGGCGAAGTATCTGAATGGCGTTCACTACCGCGCCGACATCTTTGCTGCTGGTGCCTTTGGTTGTGGCGTCCTTGGTCATTTTTCCTCTTTTCATTCAGTATTGTGATTGACATTCACGATAGTGAATATATTCTGGCCTTCCGGAACGTACAACCGGGGACGGAAGCAGTATCCGGTTCGGCGTCCAGCGCGATGCACTTTGCAGCAAAGGTCGACAAGAACAAAGGAGAAACCTCGTGGCAGATCTTCCCGATGGCAGTACTCCGGGACCTGAGGCGCAGTACCTTGCGTTTCTCGCCCAGGGCCGTTTCATGTTGCAGCGCAGCCGTTCCAGCGGTCGCCATGTGTTCTACCCGCGCCAGTTGGTGCCGGGTAGCGGCGAGACTGATCTCGAGTGGGTTCCCGCCAGCGGCCTGGGTACGCTCTACGCGATCACTGTCAATCGCTCCCGCGGCGGCAATCACAATGTCGCGCTGGTCGACCTGGACGAGGGCGTGCGCATGATGTCGCGGATCGACGGGCACCAGAGCCTGCCGATCGGCACCCGTGTGCAGGCGCGCATCGTCGAGCAGGACGGTGCCAATGTCGTGGTGTTCGTTCCCCACCAGGAGGGACGACCATGAGCGCGGCCATCCGTAGCAAGACCGCCATCGTCGGCATCGGTAGCGCCGGCGTCGGCGAGGCGCCGGGCTACAGCGCCATCGAACTGCTCGGCCAGGCGTCGCTCAAGGCCATTGCCGATGCCGGCCTGAAGCTTTCCGACATCGACGCGATCTTCGCCGCCACCAGCTCCCATGCCTTTCCCACCTTGTCGGTCGCCGAATACCTCGGCATCCGCCCGAAGTTCGTGGATGGCACCAATATCGGCGGCTCCAGTTTCGAGCTGCACCTGCTGCAGGCCACTTTGGCACTGGAGGCCGGTCTCTGCGACGCTGCGCTGATCTGCTACGGCTCCAACCAGCGAACCGCCGGCGGCCGCCTGGTATCGATGAGCGAGCCACAATGGCACGAGACGCCCTACAAGCCGCGCCACCCGATCACCGCCTATGCCCTGGCGGCCAGCCGGCACATGCACCAGTACGGCACCACACGCGAGCAGCTCGCCGAGGTGGCGGTCTCTGCCCGGCAATGGGCCAACCTGAATCCTGAGGCGTTCGCCCGCGGGCCGTTGAGCGTCGATGACGTCCTTGCCGCGCGGATGGTCAGCGACCCGCTGAGTGCCGCCGACTGCTGCCTGGTCACCGACGGCGGTGGCGCCTGCGTGGTAGTGCGCGCCGAGCGCGCCCGCGACTTGCCCAATGCGCCGGTGTACTTCCTTGGCGCGGCCGGAGCGCAGTGGCATCGCTCGATCGTGTCGATGCCCGACCTCACCGTGACGGCGGCCTCGGAAAGCGGTCCGCGAGCCATGCAGATGGCCGGTGTGCGGCACGCCGACATCGACCTGGTGATGCTCTACGACGCCTTTACCATCAACACCCTGCTGTTCCTCGAGGACCTGGGTTTCTGCGCCAAGGGCGAGGGCGGCCCATTCGTCCAGGGTGGACGCATCGCGCCCGGCGGCGAGCTGGCGGTGAACACCAACGGTGGCGGGCTGTCCTGCGTGCATCCGGGGATGTACGGGATGTTCCTGATCATCGAGGCGGTGACCCAGCTCCGCCGCCAGGCCGGCGAGCGGCAGTTGGCCAAGGCCGACGTGGCGTTGCTGCACGGCAACGGCGGCACGCTGTCCAGCCAGGTAACCGCGTTGCTCGGCACCGGCGACACGCTCTAGACCCCTGGCCGACAGGCCTTCCGGGCGCTGCCGTGGCGGCGTCCCGCGGGCGCGCTCGCCCGCGAGAAGGTTGTCGTGCCGGCCACAGACAAACGGATCAGGTGAACCCATGTCAGCGAACCACTCGCAACAGCTCATCGACGCTCCCCGTTTCGCCAGTCTTACTCCATTGATCGAACCACGCTCGGTCGCGGTGATCGGCGCCTCCAGCGACCCGACCCGCATCGGTGGCCGTCCCATCGCCTACATGCTGCGCCATGGCTATGCCGGGCAAATCCTCCCGGTCAATCCGAATCGTGCTGAAATCCAGGGGCTGCCGGCCTTCGCCAGCGTTGCGGAGCTGCCGCAGGCACCGGACGTGGCCATTGTCGCGGTGCCTGCGCCTCAGGTGCTGGAGACCGTCCGGGCGCTGGGCCGCCAGGGGGCGCGCAGTGCCATCGTGTTCTCTTCCGGATTCAGCGAGGTCGGCGAGGCCGGCGCGGCGATGCAGGATGCGGTGGTAGCCGCTGCCCGCGAGCACGGTATGCGCCTGCTCGGTCCGAATGCGCTGGGCGCGTTCAACAGTAACCTGGGTTATTACGCGTTCTTCTCCACCAGCCTGGAACGTGGCGTACCGCTGCCCGGCCGGGTAGGCATCGCCACCCAGTCCGGTGCCTACGGCGCGCACCTGCTCGGCATGGCGCGCCAGCGGCGCCTGGGAACCCCTATCTGCGTGGCCACCGGTAACGAGGCCGACGTCACCCTGGGCGACAGCATCGGTTGGCTGGTGGAGTCGCCGGAGATCGACGTGGTGATGGCCTACGCCGAATCCATCCGCAACGTCGACAGCTTCCTCGCCGCCCTGGAGGCAGCGCATCGCGCCGGCAAGCCGGTGATCCTGCACAAGGTCGGGCGCAGCGCCCTGGGTAGCCGCGCGGCGCTGTCCCACACCGCTTCGCTGGCCGGCGACGACAAGGTGCTGGACGCCGTGCTGGACGACTACGCGGTGATCCGCGCCAGGACCACCGAGGAACTGATGGACATCGCCTACCTCGCCACCCGGCGTATCTATCCGCTGGGCAACAGTCTCGGCATGATCACCGTCAGCGGCGGCGCCGGGATCATCGTCAGCGATGTCGCCGAGGAAGTCGGCCTGCCGATGCCGCCGATGCCGGACATGGCCCAGGAGCGGCTGAAGGCACGGCTGTCCTTCGCTTCGCCGATCAACCCGGTGGACTGCACCGCGCAGGCCCTGAACGACCTGACGCTGGTGCGCGACTTTACCGAGTCGATGGTGGTCGACGGTGGCTACCGTTCGCTGCTCGCCTTCTTCACCCAGGCCGGCACCGCCGCCTCCATCGGCGCGCGTCTGGCCGAGCAGTTCCGGCGGATCAAGGAGGCTCATCCCGAGCGTCTGTTCGTGGTCTCGGTGATGGGCGAGGGGGAGGAGCTGGCACCCTACGAGGAGGCCGGCTTCGCACTGTTCGAAGACCCCACCCGGGCGGTAGTGGCGATCCAGGCCATGGGGCGGCTCGGCGAAGCCTTCGCCCGGCCGTTGCGCCTGCGCCGGCCTGCCGGCGGGCTACAGTTGCCCGCCTCCACGCCCGGCGAAGCCGAGGCCAAGCGCCTGCTGGCGCGCGCCGGTATCGAGTCCGCCGCCGAGGCGGTGCTGGGCAGTGCCGAAGAGGCGGTTGCCTTCGCCGAGGGCATCGGATACCCGGTGGTGCTGAAGCTCGCCTCGGCGGACATCCAGCACAAGTCGGAAATCGGCGGCGTGCTGCTTGGCGTAAGCGATGCGGACGCGGTACGCGCCGGTTTCCAACTGCTCCTGCGCCGGGCCGCCGAGAAGGCGCCGCAGGCGCGTCTCGATGGCGTCCTGGTGGCGCGTCAGCTGCAGGGTGGGGTGGAGTGCTTCATGGGGATCCAGCGCGATCCGCTGTTCGGCCCGGTGGCGCTGTTCGGCCTGGGCGGGATCTTCGTCGAGGTGCTGCAGGACGTGGTGTTCCGCCGCTGCCCGTTCGAGGTCGACGAAGCCGAGGCGATGATCCGTAGCATCAGAGGCGCGCCGCTCCTGCTCGGCGCGCGTGGCCGGCCGCGGGCCGACGTCGCGGCGCTGGCACGGCTGCTGTCGAATCTCTCGCGGTTCGCCTGGGAGGCGGGAGAGCGCTTGCGCTCGGTGGACCTCAACCCGGTCATCGCCTTGCCGGAGGGCCAGGGCGCCTGGGCGGTGGATGCGGTGTTGGAAGTCGAGGAGGTGGCCGATGGCGCTCGATCCTGAGGTACTCCTGAACTACCCGATCCCCGAAGTACGCCAGCGCTACAGCCGGCGCGACAGCGCCTTCTACGCATTGACCCTCGGTCTGGGCGGCGACCCGCTGGACGAGCGCCAACTGGTCTACGTCGATCCGTGCCGCGATCTCCAGGCATTGCCGTGCATGGCCCTGGTGCTCGGTCATCCGGGCTTCTGGCTGGGCAATCCGGCGACTGGCGTGGACGCGCTGCGCCTGGTTCACGGCGAGCAGCGCCTGGAGTGGCGGCGGCCGTTGCCGGCGGAAGGCGAGGTGATCGGTCGGACCCGGGTCACCGGTCTGGTAGACAAGGGCGCCGACAAGGGCGCGCTGCTCTACAGCGAGAAGGTGCTCAGCGACGCGCTCAGCGGCGAGGTGCTGGCTGTCGCCCGCAGCACCACCTTCCTTCGTGGCGACGGCGGCTTCGGTGGTTCCCGGCAGGTGCCGGAAATGCCGCATCGCTTGCCTGAACGGACGCCCGACCTGCGACTCGACCTGCCGACCCGTCCGGAGCAGGCCCTGTACTACCGCCTCAACGGCGACGACAACCCGCTCCACGCGGAGCCCGCGGCAGCGCTGCGGGCCGGCTTCCCGCGGCCGATCCTGCATGGCCTGTGCACCCTCGGCGTGGCATTCCACGCGGTGTTGCGCGGGCTCGCCGACTACCGCGCGGAGCAACTGGGACATCTGCAGGTGCGTTTCTCGGCTCCGGTGTTTCCCGGCGAGACCTTGCGTACCGAGATGTGGAGCGACGGCTCGTTCCGCACTCGCGTCGTCGAGCGCGATGTGGTGGTGCTGGACAACGGCCGGGTAGGTCCGCCGCCAGAGCGGCCGGACTGAAGCGAAGGGCGGTGGCGCGAGGGAACGACCGTCGGGCTGCCGTGAAGATCAACCGAAATCCTGCTTGCGAGAACAAGAATAATGAATGCAACCGCGCTTTCCCCGAACCCGGCGCCGGCCATCTCCCGGCGCACCATGCTGATCGCCTTCGTCTTCTGCTTCCTCGGCCTGCTCGCCGACGGCGTCGACCTGATGTTCCTGGCCTACAGCCTCAACAGCCTGAAGGCCGAATTCGGCCTGAGCAACTTCGAAGCCGGCTCCCTCGGCAGCCTGACTCTCGCCGGCATGGCCGTCGGCGGTATCTATGGCGGCTGGTGCTGCGACCGCTTCGGCCGGGTGCGAGTGGTGACCTGGACCATCGTGCTGTTCTCCATCGGTACCGCGTTGCTGGGGCTGACCCAGAACTACTGGCAGTTCGCGCTGATCCGCTTCGTCGCCTCGCTCGGCCTCGGCTCGCTGTTCGTCGCCTGCAACATCCTGATGTCCGAGTGCGTCGGAACCAAGTACCGCACCACCATCCTCGCCGCCATGCAGGCCGGCTGGACCGTGGGCTACCTGGTGGCGACCCTGCTGGCGGGGCAGATCATCCCCGAGTTCGGCTGGCGCACCTTGTTCTTCACCGCCGTGGCGCCGGCGCTGGGCTGCCTGGCCCTGCGGCCCTGGGTGCCGGAGTCGCCGTCCTGGCTCGCGGCCCAGGCCGGGCGCCAGCGTCCCGGCGCGGCTCCGCAGAGCCACGCCGAGGCTGGCGGCGCCGGCCCGCTGGGACGGATGCTGGGCGATCCGGAAACGCGCGGCATGTTCCTGCTCTGGAGCCTCACCTCCTGCTTCCTGCTGTTCGGCTACTACGGCACCAACAACTGGATGCCGTCCTACCTGGAGAGCGAGTTGGGGATGAACTTCAAGTCGATGACCGGCTACATGGTCGGCACCTACAGCGCGATGATCCTCGGCAAGGTCGCCGCCGGTGTCTGCGCCGATCTTTTCGGCCGGCGCCTGACCTTCGCCGCCGGGGCCATCGGCAGCGCCGCCTTCATGCCGTTGATCGTGTTCTACCACTCGCCTTCCAACATCCTCTGGATCCTCATCACCTTCGGCTTCATCTACGGCGTTCCGGTCGGGGTGCTGGCCACCTACATGACCGAGAGCTTCTCCACCCGCGTCCGCGGCTCGGCGGTGGGCACCGCCTACAACCTGGGTCGTATCGGCGCGGCGGTGGCGCCCGCCGGCATCGGCCTGCTGGCCACCCACGTGTCGATCGGCGCGGGTTTCCTGGTGATGGGCATCACCTACGTGCTCACCGGGCTGATCCCGGCGCTGTTCATTGCGGACCGGCTCTACGACCCGAACCGCGAGTCCCGCGATGCCGAGAGCGCTTCCCGACGGCAAGCGCCGGGCAGTGCCGTGGATACCGCCGAGCGGCGCGCGGCC
>NZ_JAUQXO010000028.1:0-52644 GCF_030834625.1 Geobacter sp. | reverse complement strand
GCGGCGGCGGAGCAAGAATCGTGGACAAATTTGTTGAGCGTAAAACCACGCTCAAAACTGGGGCAGCGCCGGTCAGCTGCGCGACCGGGCACCACCTTAAACTCGACGGTTTATTGTCTTGACTATAGGGTCCACTCAACGTCACTCCCTTCCGGCCCAATCTGGAGACATGGCCGGTTGAATGTCCAAGCTCATGAAACAAGGTGGAATAAAATGCTTCATCACCGTGAAAAAGCTCCTGCTTAGGCATGGTGACATAATCGAATACGGGTGAATAACTGGCCTTACTCCCTGTTCTGATTTCCGGACAGCGGGGCATTTCGGAGATGATCCGCTCGGCCTCCTCAATGGGGTTGAATTCTCTCTCAAGTTGGACAATTACGGGGGCCTCAATCCCTTCACATTGTTCAATATTGAAAACGGTGTAATACCGCATGAAAGGAATTTCTTTTTCCTCTCCCGTTTCCCGATCTTCCACCTCCACCCTGGACCAGAAAACCACCGGAAGCCCTTTTGATCCGGCCTTTATATTCCCACCCCTCTCTTGAGCTTGCTTAAAGGTGAGATAGTATGGGGAGGAAAAACCAGCACAAGCGAGAAGGAAAGCGTTGATTCCCCGGTAAGGTTTGCCGGTTGTCAAGTTCCGGGGGGCGAGTGCTGCACCATTCCATGGCTTTCGCCACGGTATTTCCCCTTGCTCCAACTTTGAGATAATTTGCTCGGTGATCATGTCGGCTACGCTCTTCTTCATGGTCGGCTCCTCCCTTTTTTCTAGATTCGATCCCCCCTCGATGAATGATGGGTATCTGGATCGTGCGCTTTTTTTTGAGTCCCTTTTTTCTGAGTTCTCACCCCCGCTCACTATTCGGGCGGGGTGAAACTCTGAAAAAGGGACGAATGGCGCACGAGACAGCACAAACAGGGGGTTGCTGAAGCGTAGGGAACCTGAAGACCGTAAGCGTCAAGCGGCATGTCAACGGGTGTTTCGTTGGCGGGGCGATTGAAAAGCGGCAAGGGATGAAGGTGAATGGAAGCGGAAGCGTGATGGAGTGCCGAAAGGCAACACCTTGGCTTATAAGGGGTAAAATTATTTTAGCTTCAGGGTTCAGCTTGACGATGGAGGGGAGCGGAATCGTGAAGCGTGGTTTTCAGCGAATTGATATCGAAACGAAGTGGAGAGATGAATGAAGCGGGGTTTTATTGCTTGTAATGCGTGGAATTTTACAGTAACAACGATTTTAGACAGTTATCCTCTCCGGGATAGGGAAAAGGAGCGATCCAATGCAATTCAAGAGCAATGGTGTTCCGGTATTATCGGATGAAGAAATCGAAGCGATAGCCTATCAGCTTCTTGGCGAGGTTGATTCCTCCTGCCTTACTCTCCCCTCAAAAGTCCCTATTCCCAGCATCCTTCAGTATCTTGTTGATAATCACGGTCTGAAATTCACCATCTCTGATGAACTCGGTTTCCGTGGCCTCAACAAAATACGTGGGAAAACGATCCTGAGCCAAAATACCATTATTCTGGACAGTGAAATTGTACACAATGATGAACCGCTTTTTTTCATGACAGCAGCCCATGAAATCGGACATTGGCGGCTCCATCGGCACAGAAAGATATTCAGCGATAACGAGGAAGAAACCATTGATTCATTTGAAGATGGAGAGTTTAGTTTTTGGGATAAGGATGAATCGAAATTTATCAGCAAGAAAAAGGAATTGATAACCTCAATAGACTGGCTTGAACATCATGCAAAAGTCTTTGCGGCATCACTGTTAATGCCTCGTGTGGCCTTCTATGAAGCAGTTATCAGCGTACAGAGAAATATCGATATCAACAGAAACCTCGGGAAAATTTATCTAAACGACAATCCCAGCAGCAAAAATGATTTTTCCAACACCATCAAAGGATTACAAGAAATATTTGGCCTATCAAAACAAGCTATTGGTATCAGAATTAGAGAACTTAATTTGTTCATTGATAATAGATATCAATGCCAGAATAAAGATAAAGAAAAATTGAGGGCGTTTTCTTTAGAACAAGATAGAAAAATGTCTTTCGATTATCTAGATTATTAATTCTGGAAACAGGATTTGGAATAGCTTGTTATATCTAGTTTCTTGTTCTACTTTTTCGGATTGAAGTTTACTGAGTTTCTTCTTGAATATTCCTTTTTTCTCGTCACGCTGTAATACATCATTATATTTGTTATAACATTTTAGTGCTTTGATATAAATGCCGTAATATTCTTTTCTGTATTCCAATATAGTGTTAGACAAACCAAGCACATTATCATTTTCGTAACCTATTTTATCGTTTAATTTCAGACACAATATTGCTTGAATAATTTTCTTCAAGGCTGTGCTGCTTGCTTCAAACAAAATACCTTTCTGTGCAAATTTATGCTCATATAATTGGTATAACCTATATCTCTCTTTCCATTCAAAATTATCTTCATTTATAATCAATGTCTTGAATTCTTCGATGAAACTATATTCGAGCTTGTTCTTCAGTTTTTTAGTTTCACCTTCAGAATCGTAATAATACACTTTGTAGTTTTCATAATCCCACTTCAATTCATCAATGCTTACAGTCTTATATTGCCATTTGCGTTTAACACAATTATTTTCTAAATACGGCTCTATGTAGTAGCATCCGAATATAAATTTATTATTCGCATTAGTGATAGATATTGTTTCGTTATTGATGATGAATGCGTTATTGTTGTTTGAATAGATTATATCTTTTTCTGTGAATCTCTGTGAGTCTTCGTCTGTGCTAAATTGGTTGAAGAACCACATAATAAAGGTATTGTTTTTCTTATAATACTCTTCACGTTTTACGATTACACTAAGGAATGTGGTGGATAATTGTATTTCAAAAACAATATCAGTATTGTTAAACTTGCCAGATACGTCTGGTTTTTTCCACTCCTTTAAGAGGCCATTGCCTTTATAAACCTCATCTGTTTTCACATTTGAAAATCTATTATCTAACTTAATACTATCAGTAATGAAGTATTTCAACTTCTTATGGAGAGGACTTTCTTTTACTCCATTGTATTTCATTCGTTCTATTTCGTCTTTTGTATATTTATTGTAGGATTTGTATGGACAATCTCCACTATCAACAAAATGTGCGAAATGAATGGATATAAATCCCTGCTCCCTGCCTCTAATTTTTACTGGTTGGTAACAACACGAACATACAAGTAGTGGTTCATTACGTTGGTTATATTCTTCCAGTTTTCTGCGTCCTTTAAATACTTTATCCTCGGGAAGCGCAAAGAATTTCTCAGCATTTATCAGATTTCCTTTTTGGATATCCAATACTACTTCGATTGATCTTTCACTCATTGAATTACCTCCATGGGACTCAGGGTATTTTCTCCGAAGATAAGTTATTTTTCAAGATGTCAAAAACCCCCTTCCGTTTAAAGCGAAGGGGGCTTATTTCTCATCTGTCTCACTTTACGATCAGAATTCCCACCCCACTTTCAAGGTGAACGTGTCGTTTTTCTCACTGCTAGTCTCACCTCCAGTTGTGGTGTCGAACCGTAACCCCTCATACTGCAAACCGCCCACAAAGCGCCCTTTCTTTACGTCCAGACCACCGAAATATGAATTTTTTGCTTCGATTTTGGGCGTTCTGGTAATATTTCGCACTCGTATTTCCTCCCCCACCATATACTCTACCTGACCCGCCTCCACGTTCTTTACCCGTGTCGGCATGATCATCCCGCCGTTCAGTCCGATACTCCAGCCCCCGACGTTTGTTGACGTTTTGAGTCCAAGGCGGTGATAAGAAATATCCCAACGGCTTTCAAAAGGCCGGTCCTCGTCGAAAATATAATCGTCCTGCTTCTTGTTGAAAAACGACAGCTTATGCCCAAAGGAGTAGAAAGGTACCATGCTGCTATATACCTCGCTCAGGAAGGGAACAAACGGAACCAAATCTACCCCTGCACCACCCTCGATTGAGAAGGACTTATATCCATCAGTATTTTCAAAAGAGCTGTCTCCCTCCAGTTTCCCCATGAGTTTCAGCGACTTGAAAACGGAGATATCGCCCTCTGCTCCGAGTCCACCGAAGGGAATACTATGCTTGAAATCCTTCATCTTCTGCGAAAATTGACCTCCACGGAGATAGAATCTCCCTGTAAATTCAGGGTTCACGCTCCCTGCCGCCTCCTTGAAGAAGGAAACGGAATTTTCAAAAATTCCTTTATCAGGCTTCATCATGGCCGAAATTGGAGGCCCCATTTCCTCATATCCTGCCGGAACCTCCGCCGCCTCCTCTGCTTGTACCGCACCTACCCCCGTCACCATCACCATTGCCATTGCCGCCACCAAAATTACTTTTTTCATGTCTGTCTCCCTCCTGTGGGTTGGTTTTGAAGGGATATATGCTTCTTGGAAGCTGAGATTTAAGCTCTGGGCAATTTCAGAAGAGGAAATAAGGGGAGAGGAAGGGGGAAAATGAAAAAGCCCTTTTTACGGGCTTTTCTGAGGAGGGGAATGGTGGAGGGTATGTTAGAGGGTTTGGGGAGGGTATAAGGATCAGAAAGTTCCGAAACAGATGAAACTGAGGCCGGTAGGTACGCAGTCCCACCATGCTATTCCGAAGAGGAAGAAGGAAAGGAGGAAGGCAAAGGGCTTAGAACGGGTCATCGGGGCTTTCCTCCTCTCTCTTTCCTGTATGGGTATTCACGAGAGGGCCGACGATCCGGATTCCCCCGGTAGGTGTTATCTCAATTTTTCCTATGAAAAGTGGTGTCATGGTAGCTTCTCCTCTATTGCTGGCAATTGCTTTGCCGGAAAAGGGTTTGAAACACTGCTACAATGGCAGTTACTTCTAGTCCTTTGCCGGTTATAACACCAAGGGTGATAATACCGATGGCAAGCACTGATAAAGGGTTTTGGCTTATGATATTCAGGATTGATTTTTTAATGGTATCTGTGAGCATGGCTTATCTCCTTTACAAGAGTCCTTCAGGGATTTCTATTCCGTGGGATTTTGCTAAACGCTTAATAGAGAGATTTGGCTTTGGTCCTTCGATCAGCATCAAATCCCGGATATTGTATTTTTTGTATTGGCTCTGGCTGATTTCGCCTCTTTCTTTCAGATTCATTATCAGCTCAACAATTGAACAATAGAATTCAGGAGCGCCGGGGATTGATGTTCTATTAACAATTTTTTCATATTTGATTTTAGTTTTCATGGTTGTCTCCTTTAATATTGCGTTTTGTCTTTAAGATGTATGCATCGAGTGCCCTTCTAATGCTTTCGGATGGGCTAATACCAGTATCGTCTTGAATTTTTTTTAGATAATTTGATTGTTTTTGAGTGATATAGGTACTTATTTTAAGCATTGTCTTATCCTTTCAGTAATATATTGTCCTTGTATGTCTTTATATATACATTGTCTATGCCAATTATTAAGCCTATTATGTAGGTTTAGAAAATAATTAGACAGCAACAATTTACTTTATAGAATATGAATAATGTATTTGACTATAGTTTGAATTAATCATGATAAGAGACATATTCTGTATATATATCTGTTTGGACTAACATTTTTTGACACTGTTATTGAATGTCTGTCAAATATATGTCTATCGTATATACACATATCTTGTATGAGTTTTGTATTTGACTGTGAGTTTGCATGATGCTTGAGTGTCAAGTTTTGTCACATGGATGTTTAATGGGATGATGTTTCGATAAGCGTATGAAAGGCCGGATTATTTTGAAGCTGGCCTGTAAGAGAGAAAGTAATTTTGGAAAGGAAAAAGGGAGGCTCATTTGAACCTCCCTTCTAAAAGCGCCTTTGGTTTTTGTTGGATAATTTCACCGATTTTCATATCTCCACGGCACTAAAATTGAAATTCCTTTCCTAAATGCCGGGTTTCGGGGTTAGAAAACCCTCTGAAGTTGCTTAAAACAATTTTTGTTGCCTCCACTCTGAAGCATCGATCTTTACCCCCTGTTTCCTCCCTCTCTCCGTCTCTTCCTCGCTCTCACCTCCTCCCCTCTTCACCCTTTCAAGATACCGAATCAGCCGTTCAGCCTCTCGAATAGCCGCTTTAGCCTCTCCACACCGCCCACACTTGCAACATTCCAGAACCTTGAAAGCAACATGCAACTCAGCATCATATACCCTCGTATCTACTCCTTTTTTGAGGCTCTTCACCACGTCACCCCCAGTCCACCGACCACCCCCCTTCGGTTGTTGTAGCCGACCTGGATCAGGGCACGATTCCACCGATACATCAGCCCCCCGGCTCCCTGAAAATATTTGTGGAATTTATCTGAGGCCCCTGTAAACCCGATATCTACCTTGTTTTGCCAGCTTGCCCCTGCTCCGGCCCAAACGGTGAGGTTAAGCGGGGTAACGGTATATCCGGTTTTGACCAAGAAACCGACTTCAGGAGCGTAGTTGTAGGACTTCCCAATGGACTCAGCCCCCCAACTTTCCGGGGCATCGTGGGTGTTTCTCAAGGAAAATTCGGAAGCCAACAGACCCTTTCCGAAGATGAAGTCACTGCCCCCTATTTCAATTCCAAGGCTGTCCCTGCCGATATTTGCCAACGTGTACGGTTGTGCCTGAACTATTCCGGCCAGTGAGAGGACAAGCGAGAAAGCCAAAATTATTTTCTTCATGGCCTCCCCCCTTACCGTTGCTC
This sequence comes from Geobacter sp., assembly GCF_030834625.1. Classification (NCBI taxonomy): domain Bacteria; kingdom Pseudomonadati; phylum Thermodesulfobacteriota; class Desulfuromonadia; order Geobacterales; family Geobacteraceae; genus Geobacter; species Geobacter sp. The sequence goes on along the minus strand of NZ_JAUQXO010000028.1, from coordinate 45,957 downwards.
AAAAGCGAGGGGGTTTACAACCCTCGGCGGTTCGTCTGTTTCCGGTACTCCGCACTGTTTTACTTCGGTGAGAACGCCCGACTTATCGAAAAGAAGATCCACCTTGACGTTGCCCCGACTGTATTTCTTCATCTTCTCGCCTGTTTTCAGGGGTACAGAGGTATCCGGCGCACCGAACATGGCCCTTACCTCTGCCTCGTTGGTTTTGCCGATCTCAAGCCTTTCGCATAGCTCCGTGTCGGTCCTTGCGAATTTCACCGCTGCTCCCACACCCTGCACGATGGACCCCACGCAACCCGTTAAAGTCATCGTTCCCGCTACCAATACCGTTGCAATAGTCAGCTTTTTCATTGCTTTTTCCTCCATATCCGTTGTTTTTGTTCCCGTTTCCGGTTCTTTGAAGGGATATATGCGAAGAAAGAAGGTGAAATTAAGGTGTTATGGGATGAAATTTGGTATTTGGGAGGGGAAATAGGTGAGGCTATATGGAGGGAAGCCAAGAAGAAAGGGGGCACAAGGCCCCCTGAAAACCGGCTTTTAAGAAGGAGAATGGTTTTATGCTACTGGAGATTCGAAACATTCAGGTTCTTCTTATGAGAAAAAACGGCTTTGATGGCCTGTTTCTTGATAAGAGCCGCTTCGTATGCCTTCCCATTAGACTCAAGTTTTTCGGTGTAAGTACTGACATCTGTTGCTATTTTTGAATATTTTGAAGTGCTTTTGAGGGCTTCAATGGCGTCTGAATAACTCCACGCCCTTGAAACTCGATAGGTGCCTGTGAAGCCGCTGTAACCTGCTCCATAAATGGGGATAGACCCGGCATAGAGTTGGGGCTTACCGCCCAGAACAAGCGAGGAAAAACCGCACTTAATATTCGTCACGGAGCTGTCGAAAAAACATGGCCCCTGAGCCTTCAAAATCCGCTCGTGGAGGGCTTTTACTCCCTTGGCCTCTGTTACCCCCTTAGCCAACGCTTTATCAAGGGCCTCAGCCGCTAATTTCAAAATATCATCATGTCCAATCGTTCCAGAATCGCTTTTAAGCTGCTCCACCGCTCCGGTAAGGTTCAAGTATGCCGTTCCGATAAAAGCCCCGTACAGGGCGAGACAGTCCCTATATTGGAGGATTTCTTGCTCGTCTGCCACGTCTGAAACCCTGCCATTTGAAGCGGCAAGTTGCTGAAGGTATTGACTTTTTATGCTGTCAATAGCCCCCGGCGCAAGTTCTGCGGATAACCCGAAGGAAGCAGGGAGGCGGGGATTGCTCATAACTCGGCACGATTTGAAAGATTCTGCTGTCTCCTCTAACTCCAAAATTTTGTTGAGAAAAACGGCTTCGAGACTCATTTGCACATCTGCGCTGCTGCTCTGCATAGCCTGCCTTACCTTCCGCAAGGCGTCCTGAACCTGTTTATCAGTCCCGGTACTTCTGCTTCTCTGGGTGCGATTCCCCTTCGAGTCTTTATTGTCCCTGCTCCGCTTGATGCTCCCAGACCGTTCACGATCCTGCTCGGTGCTACGATTGCTCTCAACTCCAACGTCCGGTGCTCCCCAGACGGACCCCGGAAACGGAACGGTGAAAGCGAAAACTGTAAGAAAAGCAAGGGGGAGTGTGAAAAAGAAACGGCGCATGATCTACCTCCTTCGATTTTATGAAGGTAGATATGCGCCGTTTCACGACTCTTTAAAGCAAAATTATTTTCTGAAGTACGCTTTTATCATTTTTTCCGTTGTACTTGGCTGAGATATGACAACCTTGGAAAAGTCAATAGCATTTCTGAGTCCATCTGTTGCTTGACGTTGCCAAATATCATCTATTATCTGATACGTTGCATTGATACTTACACTGTTTCCTTGCTCTTTCAAATAGGTGGATATTTGGTTGATTGTTGCCGGTGTGGTTACTTCAACAACAGCAAATCTTGCATTTTGATATAGTTCTTTCGATTGAGATTTCAATTGTGTTTCTGCCTTCTGTGACGTATCAATTCTATTAAGTTTCCAGTGTTGATTGTATTTTTCATAATCTGGAGAATCGAACTTCAGGTTTGCAATATTGTAAACCATTCTGTAGCCAAGTGACGGGTGACTTACTATCATCATGCTTTCGGTGAATTCGATAACATAACCATCTTCTGTTTTATTGACCACTCCTATCAATTGGCCTCTGCTGGAACGGAAATAAGACCCTTGATAGCTCCACTCCCCAGAACAGGAAGTACAATCAAAGTTTCCACCAATCCCCAAACTCTTTACCGCACCTTCACAAACTGCTTTATCCAGAAACGCTTGCATCCCGGTTGTCAGTCGGCTATTGCCAAACAAACAACCGCTTTTTGCTAGTCCATCGTTACCCTTATCAATGAATTTAGCAAGCTCTGCGGCGGTGAACTGGTGTCCTGTTACACTATACTGTTTAGACAGTTGTTGAACTACGGATTCTCCCTTAATCGGCCATGTCCCGGCAGGTGTGTATTGATAGTTCTGCTTTGGTGTTATGCTATTTAGTGCATCACCGATTACACCGGCAAAGGTAGTGTTAGCCAAAAGCATTAATGCTATTGTCATTGTTTTAATTGATTTCATGTTAGTATCCTCCCTTGTTTCTCTGAATATGTGACGGGTGGCCTTGCAGTTTTATAGCGTCTGCGAGGGCTTTTTGTAAGTCTGGGCTTCTGAACTTCTTCGCAATTTCGATCAGGCCGCCTATTGTGTTATCGTAACCATTAGCTGATAAAGGGGCGGCTTTATATTTGTCCAACTTCAATTCCGGTATTTTAGCCAACACGCTGTTAACATATTCGCCATCAAGCCTTTCACCTAAGCCTATCTTGACGATTGGTTCAGTAAGAGAAGAATAATTTGGCCTTACACTCACTTCTCCCATTGCTATTTCATGTTGCAGGATTGGGGGTATTTCTATTTTTTTGAGTTCCTTATGAATTTCGCTACTTTTAATATCGTCGTCTTTGACCTTGTAATATTCTGATAATATTTTGCCGTTATCCATAATCAGCCTCAAATATACGGGATGACTCGGATAAAGTAGTGGCATGGTCTTTATCATCACAAGTTGCCCTGCATTGATTCCCGGCCAAACCGCTATATCAGCGGTTCCGCAAGAAGTAGTTGTATATTTTTTCTCTGGGATGGTCATAAACATAAGCTCTGTTTGGCTGTCGAAGACAAAAGCGGCCCCAAGATACCCTTCATCCTTGTCAGGACCGCAGACCGTGGAGTAACGGACCAGAAAACCATCATCCGTGGTGTAGGCTGCTACGGAATACTTGACGCTCCTCAACTGTTGTCCCAGTGCCGATTTTTCGTCTATTCTGTCCACAATTTTGTGAAATTGGGTTGAAGATAGGTCCGTTTTGATCGTTTTTGTGCTCACGTTCGATGTTGCACAGCCCCCCAGTATCAAAGCCATTGCCGCCGTTATCATCGCCCCACATAGCCTTTTCATAGTGCTTTCCTCCCTGTAAATGGTTCTTTGATTGAAGGATATGCACCAGCTATGGAGAAAATTAAGCACAAAAAAACCCCGGCTCCGAAAGGGAACCGGGGTGGGGGGTTGCAATGACCACAAATCTCAGATTTTTCGTTTCAGCAGTTCATAAACGTTTATATTTGTTGTTTTGTAGAGTGATTTATCCAGATTTTGTTCGACAATCCTGTATTTTACTGCGAAACCAAAGTTTATATTACTTTTTCTGGCTTTTTCCGCAGTTATTTTATCGAAAGTCATTTCCTCTTTCATAAAATAATCCAATTGCCTGACAACGCTCAGAGGTCTTGCGAGTTTTGCTTGAGGAGGTAATTCTATCGGCTGGTCTAAGGATATTAATTTTATATCTTTGCCTACGTATACAGATATTGAATACACTTGTATAAATTCTTTTGTCTTATTATCTAGGTTGATAGAATTTCCGTTGAAATCCATAACTATATTTTTATCAGACATATTATATACCGGAAAAACAGTTCCGAAGTCTGCGCTATTAATTAATATGTCATAAACAATTTCTTGTTTAGTATTGCTAGATTTTATTGTTTGTGGAGCATTAATAGTAAAGGCATATCTACCTTTCAGATTTTCTTTGTTGTGGATTAAATTCAAATATGAAATCAAATCTGAAAGTTTATTTTGATATTCTTTAAAGTAGGAATCTTGCTCTCTAAAATAATTTATTGCCATATTTGCTGGTATATCTATCTTTTTAATGTCTGTTTCAGGCAATTCGTTTTGCTGTAAGCTGACAAAAGTAGTCGGGTCAAAGCTGTTATCAAAGAATCCGCTCTTATCTATTATGTTTGGTTTGAGAATTATATTGTTTTGTAACCTGCCGTACTTTTCTAAATATTCTTTCCTCAAATCATCAAATTTATTCAATCCTGAAACCCACTTATCATATTCATCGAACAGTATTTTTCTATCTATTCCGGCATTATTCAGGGCCTCAGTGACACCTTGCCGGTATTTCTCTTCGTTAAAATAGCTATATTTGTAATTGACTCCTGTAAGTGCTGCTCCGGGTATTGCTGTCCCGAAACTCAGTACGGCATAAGCTAAGTTTTTTCCTATAGTATCAGACTTTATTGTTTTAAGTTCTCTGAAATGCGATTCTTTATAGTCACAAGGAATACCTTCTTTTTCATCAGGAGTATTGTAAGACCATTTGCCACAAGTTAGTTCATCTATATCAAATGTTGGAGATAAATCATTCAGTAAATAATCTCCTTTAATATTATTGATGTTGGATAGATAGTATTTTCCATCGACAATATTTATATTTGAATACAATTTATTTTTACCAATGTAATCAAATTTGTTAATAGTTACATTGTGATTCAGACTGGAGCATCCTACTAAAATTATTCCAGAGGTGACTACCGCAAGAGTTTTAGCTATTTTCATTTTACCCCCTTTAAACACGATAATTGGAGGTTTTCATTACAGTATTTCGCTTTAATGAACAATCAAAAAATACACACATATGATATTGATTCGGACATTCGCCAGAGGGGGCGTGGAGTGTCTAAAACACCCCCAAGAAAAGAAACTGAATTTATGCAATCCTGGGTTATTGTGGACAGGGCGGGAAATTGAATCGCCCTTCTGAAGTCCTTTTAAATGTCCGATTTGAAGTCCGTTCAGAAGGGCGATTTGAAGTCCGATTGGACTATCACATTTCCCCATAACCTCAGTATTGTTCGATATCTAGCTCCTGTCCTCTCCTTCCGTCTTCCCGGCTCTGCTGTTTCTGTTGTTGTTCATACTCCGGAAAGTCCATATCCGTTGCCGTTGCCTGTTCCTGATCCTGTTCAAGGTCAAGTTCCGGGTTCAGTTTTTTTTCTTGGGCTTTTAGCTCCTGCTGACGCTTCACGATCTCCTCAAGGTCGAACTCCTTTTTCAGCATGAAAGGCTCTTGAAGAAGAGGGTATTTCTTGAAAGGTATGGTGGTTTTGGTAAGCCCGTGGTCCGGCACGTTTACCAGACACTCGAATTTTTTCAGGTTCTGAATTTCGATGGGAAGCAAAAGGCGTTCACTCCTCTTTGCTTGCCGGAAATTCTCACCGTCCCGATTGTCTCCAACGCCGTATGAGAGGCTGATTTCCTTTTCGAAATATTCGGTTTCCCCTACCTTGTCGCTGAGGAGTTTGGCTGTATTGGGATCGGCAACCGAGAACACAACAGAGGTACCGCAACCGTTGTATATAGCGTCCCTGATATCCCTTCCATAAACGGAATCAAGCTGTCCGAAAGCCTGTAAAAGTATCCAGACTGAGGCACCCTTTCCCGCTCCTTGGTTGAGGGCCATTTCGATGGACGGCAGACGGCCAAGGGCGGTCATTTCATCGAGAAAGTAGTAAACTCTTCTGTCCACGTCCTCTTTCATGGACAGGTGTTTCGATATCATGAAGTCGATGAAAAGGCCGGTAATCGGTCTGAGGGTGTCTTTAACGTCTGAATACGAAGCAACGAAGATCCACCCTTCCCCCTTTTCCAGCCAATCGCATATGGAAAAATCACCGTCTGCATGGGCCAGAAACTCGAAACCTTTTGCGTACACCATGAGTTCGGTAAGGAAACTCAGGGCCGTTCTACTGGTGGGGTCTTGGAGGTGTTTCAAGCCCCGTTCACAACCCGGAACTTGGGAAAACATTTCGGCCAATTTTTCACCTGAAGCTGTTACACATTCCCACACTGCTTTGTTGGTTTTCCGGTCCGTGAAGTAGCAATATTTCAAGATGCTGGTGAATATATCCTTGGCCCCTTCTGTCCATATGGGATCACTGTTTTTGGCGGGAGGGGGGATCAAGGCTCCGGCTATCAGGTCGATATCCGTTACCCGCTTTATGTCGTTGAATACCGTCCATCCCAACGTCCGAACGTCGAGCGGATTAAAGAGCTTGTCGCCTTTGCTTTCGTCTCCAAACTGGCCCCAAAACTCACCCTTGAAGTCGAAGACAACGCCCCGTGCTCCTTTCCGTTTTTTCGCTTTCTCGATGATCGGATTGAGCATCTGGGTTTTACCTTGGCGAGGTCTTCCGAGAACAAAAACGTGCTGTATTTCTGCCTCCACGGGGAGGGATACACCGCCGATTCGGAAGTCAGTTTTTTTGTCGGATTTTTTAATTTCAGAATTCATTTCGGATTCGTTTTTGATTTTGGCTCCACGGATATATTCGGGTTTCGATTGTTCCTGTCCACGCTTCTTGAAGAAGCCAACGGCGAAGGAAAAAACGATGGGGGCGACGGGGAGACTTGTCAGGTAATAGAGGACAATTTTTTCCTTGTAGTGGTTCGCTATCTGCACCGAAAGTTCCACGTCCTGAAGAAGTTCCGGGAACATATAAGCTACCGTACTGCCCCCGCCGATGAGGTGAACCAGACGGGCAAAATAGAACTTGGCCGTGAAGATCAGTCCGGCGGTTTTCAGGTTGAAGAAGACGGCAATAAGGAAAAAAACCATTTGGATTCCGACGCCCCAACCTGCCGAATGCAAGAGCATTTTGATATACATCCTGACGCTGTTCCACCATGTTTCATGGCCTTGATATGCGTTACCGTTATTCATTTTCGGTTCCTCCATTGGAGAGGATTTTATGAGCCAGCTTTTCAGCAATTGTTCTTATCTCATTGTTCAAATTCTTTTTAGAATCCGGGTTCTGTAAACCTGCCAATTCGACTGCTCCAATACTCCCCCTTGCGACGTGATAAACAAGTTGAGAGATATTGAGTGAAGTTAGAGGGATGAGCATTTGTCTAAGCTCTTCTATCTGTCTACTTAAATCATTTTTCTTGATTTCACCTCGAATACATTCACGGATCAATTCACTTGTAGTTAGTCCTTTTGTATCACAAAGCCTGTTCAGCTTCTCCCGGTCCTCATAACTGATTTTGCATGTTATCGTTGCCATTCCCATGACATACCTCCTTGGCTGTTTTCTGGTATTACGTTGGTGATACCAATGGATATGCGGGTTTAGAGGTGTTTTTTAAGGTGCGGTAATACCGCAATGAGAGGAAAGTGGGATTACGTAATACCAATTGGATTTATGCAGGGTTAGGTTTGGTTTTGGGGTGTGGTAATATCAATGCTAATTGCGTAGTGTGTGCTGTCATTAGACGTATAGTTTTAAGGTTTGGTTTTTTGTGGTTTTGACTTCAAAACAGGTGGGGAGTTTCAGACTGTGAGATAAAACCTTTTTGGCTTGTAAGGTGGATGGGAATTTAAAAAGGGGCCGGTGATTTTCACTCAGCCCCTTCGAAGAAAAAATGATTTTGAAAATGTCTATGCTGCATCCTCCTCCGCTTCCGATTCCAGTACCGGAACGGTCATCTTGATTGCATCGGAATCGACTGGTTGCCGTTCCCCATTAACGATTTTCTCAACCGATTTTTTCAAGTCGTCAAGGGTCAATCCGGAGTACTCATTTCCACGATACAACAAAACCATTTTTCCAATTTCAGCCATTGTTTTTTCCTCCTGTTGTTTGGCCTTTTCCTTCTCCAAGCGTTCCAATTTTCTCGCTGCCTCAATCTTCCGTTTTGCCTCTTCCCGAAGCTCCTGAGCCGTTTTCCGTTTCGCCATTTGGGGTTCTCCTTTCGTCTCATTTATGGTGGCTACATTTCCATTCCAACGTCCTGAGTTTTTGCCGATGAAGAAGCTGATTCCGACCTCTCCATTTCCTTGGTTCCCTTCCCGGTTTCGGTGTTTTCTTTCATACTGCTTTTATCTCTCTCGATTCCCTTTTCTCCCCTATCAGTGTCTTTCAGAGAGCTTTCGAATTTTTCTGACAAGTCGGATTTTATTTTGTCTGTTTCGCTCTTTCCTTCTTTGACTTCAGATATGCTCTTGTCGTCTGTTTTGTTAAGCTCCCTATCGCTGTCTATTCCATTTTTTTCTTGGTAGTCCAATGTTGATTTTTTGGTCTGCTCTTCACTTACCTGAGTTTTTAATCTATCTGCATCGTCTGTGTAAACTTTCATTTCTTCCTTGCCACGAGTCGCTGCAACATAGAATGAGTTGAAGTTATTTCCACCTTCATTTGTGTCGGCATGGAAAATAATTTTCTCACTCGTTTGACCCTGTGACTTGTAATCTGTGATTACATAGCCGTGATCGAAACAACCATAATTTTTTACATTGAAACTCACTTCGTTTCCATTTTCCAATTTCACGTTCATTTTGCCGAGCTCGTTGATATTCTGAACCTCACCAGTCATTCCGTTTTGCACTCCAAGTTTCTGACTGTTCTTGAGAAATACAATCTTTTCTCCTGTGCTGAAATTCTTCTCCTGAGACTCATAAACGGAGAGACTGCTACCCCCCTTTTTCAAGTCAAACTCGACCACTTCGCCAGTCTTTTTCTCCAATGTCAGGGTATGGTCTTTGGGATTGATGTTGATGATTTTTGCTTCGTCTCCGGCCCTCATTCCTTCACCTGATTTTGATGAAAAAACGTAGTCGCCTTCACGGTAGGACTGGGCAAAGTGCCGGTTAACCGTGTTGATGCTTTTCGGGGTCCGGACGTTTAAGCTGTGGTCTTTTGCTCCGATTTTTTCCTGTGATTTGAGTTCATCCCGGATGCTCTGATTGATTTCCTGACGGTCTGCGTTGCGAGTTGTAACAACGATAGTATCCTTCCAGTTTTTTTCGCTCGTGTAGTCCTTCACAAGTGCGTTGATCCGTTCGTCCCTGTCGGCTATCTGATGGAGGTTTCCGCCCTTCTCAAGCCTCCCAAAAGCCTTGTCTAGTCGCTTCCCTGTTATGTCGGAAACCACCGCCTTGTAGTCGTCTGTTTTTTGCCGTAAAACCTCATTCATCCGGGTAACATCCACCACCCCGTATTTTTGAGAGTCACTGAACATCCGACCCGCTGCCACGCCCAACAACTGCTTGGTGTCCCCAACAAGGATGACCCTTCCGCCTTCTCTTTCCGCCGCTTTGAATAATTGGTGTGCCTGTCGTGAGCCGACTAAAGATGCTTCGTCAACGATGAAAATTTTCTCTTTTCCAGATATTTTAGTTGGTTCCAACTCCTTGCTTACCCCTTCACCATTTTGGGAAAGAACCACTCTGAAAGGCCCCTTGGACAGCACGACATTCCCGTTTTTATCGAGTCCGAGACTCGCCTTGCTGTTCGTCTTCGGTTCCTTAACAACCCTCGATTCGGAATGAGTGATTTTCACTTCCGGCTGACCCATCCAGTTCGTTGTTTCGTATCCCCGCCATTTTGTCTCTACAACCGTTCCGTCCGGCTTCTTGGTCATCGTTTTCCCGAATTTGAAACCCATTACGGTGAAGGTCCGTGATGATTTTTCAGTGGTTCCATCCTTGCCGGTTATCTTCTCGGTCTGGTTCTTTGCTGCAAAAAGGGTAATCCCCTTGCCACCTTCACCAAAACTGCTTGATTTTATTACGTGTTTATTGCCGTCTGCATCCGTCTTTTCTGTTTTGGTGTAACGGCTCATCCCGTAATCTTCCGTTTTGGAGCGGATTTTTGTTCCCTTATCCTCTCCAAAGAGGATCTTTTCTGATCGTTCATATACCTTGCCCCCTCCCCACACGGTATCCCGACTGCTTTTGGTGCCTATCGACAGGTTCCCGGTTCCCCGCTGATATGAGATGGTCCCGCCGTTACCGTGGGGATTCAGCATTTCTATTTTTTCCCCCGGCTTCCTGAAGGTGCTGGGGGAATCGTTGGTAAAGGTGCGCTCATATGTTTTTCCGTGAAATTGTCTCTCGTCTATGTAAAGGGTTCCCTTCGGCTCTCCCTTGGTTTCGGTTCCTGTTCCGGGGGTAGCGGGAGTATCAGAAAGCTCTTTACCGTCCTTGCCTACGCCGATCAGGAAGCTGTCTATCGTTTGCGATTTGATACCCCCTGAACCTTTTTCAAGTTCTGCCGCCGCTTTACCTGTATATCCGAGGCCCACCAATTCGGTTTGTTTGTCGCTGTACGAAGAAAGAACGTTATTCACGAGTTCAAGAGCCGCTGTCTTACCTACCCCGGCGTCTCCTTGCACGACAAGATAGCGGTCGTTGCTGGTAAGGAGTTTTTGGGCGTATTCCTTCTGTCCACTGGTAAGATTCATTCCGGTGCGGTCCTGATAGTCTGCTATCGCCTTCTCTGCCTCCTGTGGGGTCATCAGTGCTTCGACCTGACCCTTACCCGCCGCCATCATGCTCATGATCTGCTTTTCGGTTTTGATCATCTCCTTGGTGGAAAAGTTGTTCTTGTCGAGCTTCACTATTTCGCCGGATTTCTGAAGCTTCGTGAAAGCATCGACGATATCATTGCTGGGTACTGCTCCACCAGATAGGGTAAGAGCGTTTTTAAGAACCTCCCCCTTGGTGAATGTGCTCTCTGTCTCGGTAATGGCCTGTGTCGAAGTCTTCACGTAGTCCTCGGCGCTGAATTGCTTTTCTCCCCCTGCTCCTGCTGCTGTTTTCATGGCTTCCAAGAGGCTGTTTTTGTCCTTTCCTATCTCCGCAAGCTCACCGTTCCACCGTGTTTGAAGTTCCTCCCGGCTCAGGTTCCCTTTGCTGGCCCGTGTCTCGAAGTTTGCCCGTTCCCTGATTTCGGCATCGTGGACACCTTCATTTTTGCCGTTCTCACGAAGCTCGGCGGCTTTTCCCTGTATTTGGTCGTGTCGCTTTGAGAAAACGTCCTCTGAGCCTTCCAAACCATTTACCCTTATATCGACTACCCCTTTTTCATTCAAAATTGTGAAAGCATCAATTCCGGCCCTCTGGAGGCCATTTGCCAATTCGTTCTTGTAAAAAGAATCGAGCATCTGCCGGTTCTCGAACATCGCCTTGTTTTCGACGGCTCTCCAGCCGTCCGGGGTCTGGGTCATGTTCATGACCAACACGTGAGTATGAAGCTGTGGATCTCCTTCACGGCTCGTACTGTGCTCAAACTTCGCTGCTACCATGTTCCCGGTGTCTACCCGCTCCGTTATGCCGTTCACAGTCTGCCGTGCTTGAGAAAGGTTTTGCTCTGCATACTCCATGGTCTTTTCAACGGCTTGCCGGTGAATATCCAAAACCCTTTCGTCTCCCAGAACCAAACCCGCCACGGAAACAGATTTAGGGGCCGAAAAGGTGTAATCGGTTCCTGCTCGGTGTTCGCCGTTCACACCGTCCTTTACCAACTGCTCGCCGGTCGTGGGGTGGACACCACAAATCACCGCCTGAAAATTCTCTTTTTCCACTGAACCGGATAATCCAAGGGCTTCCGCTCCCTTTCCTTGCCACTCGCTGTTATTTTTAAAAATGCTGTTATTTCCAAAAATGGGGTCTTTTTCGTAGTAGTATCCTGCCGCTTGTGATGCTGACGCATTGTGAGTGCTAATCATGCTGTCCTCCCTTCAGTTTAATGCTCTGTTTGTGGCTATTTCCAGATAAGGCCGAGAATTAATAAGACTATTAGAACTGCAAGCACTAATAGAACAGGGCCTATGATTTGGTTGATTCCTTGCCGGTAGTCGGCTTCGTTGTGGTAGTCGTGGAGGAAGTCTGTGGTTGCGCTGAAGCTTTCTTTGAGGGCTTCTTTGGCTGTATGGAGGAGTGTTTTCAGAGTTTTCATTGTTGGCTCCTTTCTATTTTTTTATACTCTTGAGTAGGTCATCGTTTTTCAGGTCTTTTCCAAGGGCATCGAGGTCTCTTTTGAGGTCCAGCATGTCTTTTTTCTGCTGTTGATCCAGTGCATCGGCTTCGGCCTTGGCTCGTTTTGCCTCTTCGAGTTCGGATTCAGCGGCCTTCTTCTTTTCGTCCCAGAACTGACGTTCTTCTGAGGAACGGGAAAAAGACTTCATTTCCTGAGCCCACTCCTGTTCAAACTTCACTTCGTTCAGGTTCATTTGGGTTTCCTGCGTATTCATTTTTGTTAATACTATGATGAGGGTTATCGCAAGCACCGGTGCTGTAAACATGAGAATTTTGAACATTTTTAGTTTCCTCCATTGTGTTTGGATTTACGGCCTACTTTTGGTCTGATAAATGATTCAATTTCTGAGCGTTTAAACCATAGATAACAATCTCCGAGTCTTTTTATTGCTTTCAATTTGTTTGCCTTCGCATATCTGTATATTGTTGCCTTGCTGCATCCATAGAGTTGTGTCAGTTCATTGATGTTGATGTATTCGTTATTCATTTCGTTGCCTCCTTGATATTATTTACTAATAGATATGCACACTTCATAAATTGTTTAAGACGAATAAAAGCGAACTAAAAACCTTTTTGCTTATAAGAAGAAGTCGTTTTTTGGCATGAAATTTGACTTTCTTCTTTAAAAGCTGATTTGGTTTTTCAGTTCGCTTTTATTCGTGTTTTGTTTTTAGTTTTGCTTTTCAAAAAAAGAGGGAGGATCATAAAATCCTCCCTCGCTTCTTTATAGATTCTTTATAGAATCTTTACACTCGAAAAATGGCTTACAATATGTTGATTTTATTGATGAATTCAAAACGGTCGGTTAAGATAACCCCACGCTTTGGTTAAGATAACCCCACGCATCGGTTAAGATAACCCCACGCTTTTTCCTTCCGCTCGGCCCCTGTCGGTCCAAATAACCCCACGCTTGCTTGTTCATAAAAAATCCGGCTAATCCAGCACCATTCCTGAGTTTGCACCGATTACCGCAACGCTGGAAGGTCACATTTTCCTGTTGTCAGTTTTACCAAAAGTTATAAACATCTGTTTTTGTTCATTTTTTTTCGCAAAACCTCTTGAAAATAAATTTCCAGTGTGATATATCTTAATCATAATTTTGAACCGCCCTGAATCTGCATGGGCCTTTAAAAAAAAATACCGCTTATACCAAATGGTATTTTTTGAAGGAGGCCCAAAATGTTCAGTTCAACTACTCCCACCGTTCAAGCAACAATCGAAAACAACTCCTCTCTTTGGCCCAAAGTCGAATCGTTAATCAAATCGGTTATCAGAAGATCATGTTTTTATAAAGACATGCACGAAGATGTGTTGTCTGAAACAAAAATACTGTTCTTACTGAATAACAAAAATAAAAATCCTTCTGTCTGGTTCCTGAAAAAAACAGTCCTTTTCGCCTGCCGTAACCTTGGCCTCTATCGCCCAAAGTCCAAACAGGACGAACAAACACAGTCAATATCTTTTGCCTCCCTCGAAACCCTCCAAGAAAACGGTTTTGATATAGCCGACACTCGCTATACCGAAAATAAGGAGACAGACCGCCTTAACACTCTCCTCGAATATGCCCTCACTGACCCCACCTTTGTAAAAGCGGTAGCCCTTATAAAAGAGGGCCACGACCTCTCAGCAGTCGCAAAAAGGGAGGGTATAAGCTGTTCCGGCCTGTGGCAGTTCCTGCGCCGGGAAGGGCAAAAAACTCTTCAAGAAATTGAAAGCCCCCAAATGCGGCTTATTTCGGCCAATGAGGTAAAGGTAAAAGCCAAGAGCCGCCCCGTTACAACCAAAAGCAAAGCCTCCACCAGCCAACAACTCCCGCTGTTTGCCGCTTAGGAGGTTTTGTCATGGAAAATGTTGTCACGATGGATTTGAGCAATTGTTTCGAGACAGAACCCCCTCCCCTCGACTTCGTTATTCCCGGTTTCCTCTCCGGGGATGTCGGTGCGCTCGTCTCTCCCGGTGGATCAGGAAAATCCTTTTTGGCTTTGAATATAGCCGTGGCGACTTCTACCGGCCACGATCTGACCAGCGGGGCCTTGGGCGTGACGAGTACCGGGAAAGTAACTTATTTGAACGCCGAAGATGCCCCAGACGCTCTACGCCGTAGACTCCACGCCCTTGGGCAATTTCTCTCCCCGGACGTGCGAAACGAAATGATAGAGCATATGACAGTAAAAAGTCTGAGGGGTCTTAACTGTTGGCTCTTGGACGAAACCGGAAAGGAAAACGCAAAGGCTGTTGACTGGCTTTTGAACGAAGCCAAGGACCAACGCCTTGTCATACTCGACACACTTAGGCGCTTTCATCTTGGAGACGAAAACAGCAGCGGTCAAATGGCGCACTTGCTAGGCATTCTGGAGTCTATAGCTTCCCAGACCGGAACCGCTTTTTTGTTCCTTCATCACACCAACAAATCGGCGGCGACAAACGGAAATGGGGGCGAACAAGGTGCTTCTCGTGGCTCTTCGGTGCTCGTAGATAACGCCAGATATCAAGCGAACCTCACAACGATGACCCCCCAAGAGGCCCAGAAACTGGGGCTTCAGGAAGAAAGACGGCGCTGGCATGTGAAGTTCCAAACATCGAAATGCAACAACGCCGAACCAAATGAGGAAATATGGCTTTTCCGGAATACCGGGGGGATTCTCACAAGAGCGGATTTCGGAAATGCCGTGAATTCAAATGTAAGGAGGTTTAGCCGTGGCTACTAAAAGGGATATGACACCATCTGTGCGGGTAGAAATGGACTTTATCCACTATTCGTTCCTTGGGACCGGGAAAGAACGATTTTCGGGAGTGCGTAAAATTCCTTATAAGGGTGGATATTTTGAAATTAGCGGCTTAGAAATACCAAATTGGCACGACGGAGATGTTTTTTTGGGTATTTTGAAGGCTTTTAACGAAAAACGGAAGGCTGGTCTTGCATATGAGGGGGAAATCACAAAAGAACGGAAGACTACGGCAATCCAACTGAGCACAAAAGAACTTTGCTTCTATGCTGGTGCACAAAAGGGTGGAAAAACAAAAAATACTATTATTGACAGCCTAAAAAGATTTCAAAAAACAACGGTTGAAGCCAAAAGAATCGATGAAAAAGGTAAAATCATTGATTGTCAAACGTTACATACCATCCTGTATGCCGACTGGACAACCGATAAAAAGACAGGAGAAAGACACTTTGAAATAGCGATAAACTCGGCATTTCTGGACCAATCAAAAAACAGAGGATTGTTGCTTCACTTTCGTAGCATTCAGATGATGTCAAATCAGATCGCAAAAGGATTGTGGGCAATTATTCAAACTAACAAAAGAACAAAATACTCTTTAGATTATTTGAAAAAACAACTCTGGATCAAATACGAAAAGAATATGGCTATATTCCAAATAAAAGAAGCTGCTAATCAAATTATTAAAATTACATCCGATAGCGTTGACTCTAAAAGACTAATACATTTTTATTGGACCAATGAGACTACAGATGATTTTCTGAATGTTGTAATCGACAAAGGAGATAAACCATGCAAGAAAATAAAAAACTAGGCAAAGTATGCGGCGTTGAAATATTAGATTCAGAAGGTGATTTCGTATATCTCAAAGTTAAAGCTAAACTCTCCAAATACTCTAATTGTGACGGTGATATAGAACCCGGAAAAGTCTGTAACTTATATTATTCAGAAGTAGACGGCAGGTTATATGTTAATAACCTTTACATCAAAGAGTAAGAGAGGGGGCCAAAAGGCCCTTTTCTCTTTTCCTCTTCCGCTGGATTTTGCTTCCGCCCCTCTCCCCCCCCTCAATTCGGTTCCTGTTTCCGGCTTCACATTCCAATATTAAAAATCTTGTCCTCTTATACCGTCTGGTATAATTTACCCAAAATTATTTTGTACCACAAATTGTACCACAAAAAGCGACTCTCTAAACTTGTAAGTGCCTGAATTTGTTGAAATTTAAGTTTAATTAATAGTTTCCAGTCTTCGGCACCATAAAAAACAAGGGGTTAGCTGCTTCGGCAGCTAACCCCTTTCGTTTTCCCTGTTCATCTGATGTATGTTCTGTTGTCACACCGACAGCACCACCCATGCGGTCAAGGCCACTGTCCATCAACTCTCCAACACTTTCCCGAGGACAATCTCTCCGACGGGTTGCGGGTCAGTATCTCACTACGGCCCCTTCCGGGGAGTCAGTGACGCTCCAATGGTCAATCAGTTTGTGGTTGCTGGAGATATGATGACCCAGGGTACGGGCCACAACTCCTTCCTTGACCGTCACCGAAAACAGGCAGAGTCCGTATCCATCGTAGCAGTTCACAAACATGGCCGTTACCTCCTTGCACCCTTGTCTGGAAGCAGTCTGTACTAATTGCCTCTTGACTCAATTCAATGCAAAGCCCTTGCCATCTTTTTAAAATAACGCTTCGATCCTCCCGAACTCCCCACTGGCTGCCTTTTCCGCTGTCCTGCCCCACCAGGAAACCTGTTCAGACACCCGCACCGAGATAGAATACCATCCAAAATGCGTGTTTTTTACACACTAGTGTGGGAATTCGTAACATTCGTTACGTCTTCCGGGGACGAGGCGACGGGACGCGTCCGGCTGATGGTGCCCTCCGTCCCGTTTTTTTCCCCTCAGCAAGGGCGCTCACCTCTGCCGGCGTGAGGTGTCGGTATTGTCCCTGCTTCAGCTCACCCAGTTCAAGGGACCCGTACCGAACCCGCCGCAACCGCACCACGGAGAGACTGACCGCTTCGCACATCCGGCGGACCTGGCGGTAGCGTCCCTCGTGGATTGTTATGGAAATCCAGGTATTGTTGTCGCTTTGCTTGGTCAACGCGACCCGGGCCGGGGCGGTCTTGCCGTCTTCGAGATCGACTCCCTGTTCCAGTCGGACGATCTGTTCCCTGGCAACCGTCCCCCGGATCCGCACAAGGTACTCCTTGTCCACCTCGTGGCGTGGGTGGGCAAGACGGTTGGCCCATTCGCCGTCGTTGGTGAGGAGCAGCAGACCCTCGGTGTTGTAGTCGAGGCGGCCAACGGGGAATACTCGCACCCCGAGCCCCTTAAGAAGGTCGGTCACGATGGGGCGCCCTTCGGGGTCCTTCAGGGTGGTGACATACCCCACCGGTTTATTGAGAAGAACATACACGCGCTTCTCGTCAACGGTGACCGGTTTGCCGTCAACGGTGATGGTGTCCCGGGAGGGGTCGGCCTTGGCTCCCAACTCGGTGACCGACGCACCGTTCACCGCAACGCGTCCGTCAGTGATCATTCGCTCGGCCTCCCGGCGGGATGCGACTCCGGCCTGGGAGAGTATCTTCTGCAACCGTTCTTCCATTTGAACTCCAGAAAAGGCTGAAGGCTAAAGACTGAGGGTGAAAGGTAAAAACCTTCCACCCAAAACCCTTAGCCTTCAACCCTTAGTCTTCAGCCTTCAGCCCGCCCTATTCCGCAAACCGCGACATCTTCCTGAACTTCTGGTACCGCCCTTCCACAAGCTCCTCCACAGAAAGCGCCTTCAACTCCTTCAGGTGCCGGGCAAGTGCCCCATGGAGGTTCTTTGCCATGGTCTCGTGGTCACGGTGGGCGCCGCCGAGGGGCTCCTTGATGATCTCGTCGATGACGTCCAGCTCCTTGAGGTCAGGGGCGGTCAGCTTGAGGGCTTCGGCGGCCTGGGCTCCTTTGGTGCCGTCTGACCAGAGGATGGCGGCGCACCCTTCGGGGGAGATGACTGCGTAGATGGAATATTCGAGCATCAGAACCCGGTCGCCAACGGCGATGGCCAATGCCCCGCCGGAGCCCCCCTCGCCGGTGATGACGACGACAATCGGCACAGTCAGCGCCGCCATCTCGCGGAGGTTACGTGCTATGGCTTCGGCTTGGCCCCGTTCCTCGGCGCCGATGCCCGGGTAGGCGCCGGGGGTGTCGACAAAGGTGATGATCGGCATCCGGAACCGCTCTGCCATCTCCATGAGGCGCAGGGCCTTGCGGTACCCCTCGGGGTTGGGCATGCCGAAGTTGCGGTAGACTTTCTCCTTGGTGTCGCGCCCCTTCTGGTGGCCGATGACCATGACCGGCTCGCCGTCCAGCTTGGCCATGCCGCCGACGATGGCGTGGTCGTCGCCGTAGAGACGGTCGCCGTGGAGTTCAACGAAGTCGGTAAAGATATGAGTGATATAGTCAAGGGTAAAGGGGCGGTCAATGTGGCGGGCCACCTGGACCATCTGCCAGCGGGAGAGGTTGGCGAAGATCACCTCCCGCATCTTGTCGACCTTTTTCTCCAGCTTGCCGACCTCAGTCTTCAGCTCAGCGTTGTCGCTTGCGATATCGGCCAGTTCCTGGATTTTCTTCTCCAGTTCCACGACCGGTTTTTCAAATTCGAGATGGTATTGGGAAGCCATTGATCTTCTCCTTTGCACGATTCCATGTAATGTATTTTCAACGCTGTAGAGCGGTTACTCGAACGACACGGCATGATAGCCGAAGAGGTTCTTCACTTCAAGGGAGAGTTCCTCGCTGGGCGCCACCTGGTACGAATCGGGGAGGGCGATGGTGGCCCGGCACTGGGCGGGAATCTCGATGGCGAGAAGCGTTTTGCAGCTGCCGGGATGGCGGCGCATGATCCCCTTGAGGGTTTCAAGGCGGCTGCGGTCAAGGCCGTCGCCCACCAGGGTGAAGACGACCCGCTTGGTCTCGCGGCTGCTCACATCCTTCAGGAGCACCACCTCGTTGGCCATGATCTTGATGCTCTTCTCCCCCTTGTCGATGGTACCCGAAATCAGGAGCGGGTCGTCGGACTTGAGGTACTCGGAGCCGGCGGCAAAGGCCTCGGGAAAGACCACGACCTCCACGGAACCGAGCAGGTCCTCCAGGGTGGCAAAGGCCATCCGGTCTCCCTTCTTGGTGATCAGTTCCTTGAGGGAGGTGACGATGCCGCAGAGCTTCACCTCACTCTTGTCGGCCCGCTCGTCAAGGGTGGCAGTGTCGGCGGTGGAGAAACGCTTGATCTCCTTCTCGTAGCGCCCCAGGGGGTGGCCGGTGATGAAGAAGCCGAGGGCCTCCTTCTCCTGCCCCAGTTTCAGCTTGTCGTCCCATTCGGGGATATCGGGGAGTTGCACCTTCCCCTTCCCCTTGCCGTTGCCGTTGGTCCTGACGATCTCCTCGGCGCCGAAGAGGGAAACCTGGGCGCTTTCCCGCTCCTGCTGGATCTTCTGGCCGATGGCCGTGGCGTCTTCCAGGGCCGCCATGAGCTGGGAGCGCCGGGCACCGGTGGAGTCGAAGGCGCCGCACTTGATGAGAGCTTCCACCACCCGTTTGTTGACCTTGCGGAGGTCGACGCGCTCGCAGAAGTCGAAGAGGTCCTTGAAATCCCCCTCTTTCCGGGCCTCAATGATCGCCTCGATGGCCCCCTCCCCCACGTTTTTCACGGCGCCGAGGCCGAAACGGATCGAGTTGCCCAGGACCCGGAAGGAGTGATGGGAGGCGTTGATGTCGGGGGGGAGCACCTCGATCCCCATATCCCGGCAGTCGGCGATGTTCTTCACCACCTTGTCGGTATTGGCCATGTCCTCGGTGAGAAGCGCGGCCAGGAACTCCACCGGGTAGTGGGCCTTGAGATAGGCGGTCTGGTAGGCCACCAGGGCGTAGGCGGCCGAGTGGGACTTGTTGAAGCCATACTCGGCGAACTTGGCCATGAGATCGAAGATGGCCCCGGCCTTCTGGAGGTCGATGCCCCCCTTTTTCGCCCCTTCCAGGAAGATGTCCCGCTGCTTGGCCATCTCGGCCGGGTCCTTCTTGCCCATGGCGCGGCGCAGTAGGTCGGCGCCACCAAGGGAGTAGCCGGCCAGGGTCCGGGCGATCTGCATGACCTGCTCCTGGTAGACGATGACCCCGTAGGTATCCTTCAGGATCGGCTCCAGCTGCGGCAGGTCATAGACCACTTTCTTGCGGCCGTGCTTGCGGTCGATGAAGTCGTCCACCATGCCGGAGCCCAGGGGGCCCGGCCGGTAGAGAGCGCAGGCGGCGATGACGTCCTCGAAGCAGGAGGGCTTCAGCTTGACCAGCATCTCCTTCATGCCGCTCGATTCCAGCTGGAAGACGCCGGTGGTATTGCCGGCGGAGATGAGGTCATAGCTTGCCTGGTCGTCATCCCGCAGGGTGGCGATGTCGAAGGCAGGGTCCTTGTCCGCCCGGATCAGCCGGACTGCGTTGTGGATGACCGTCAGGTTCTTGAGCCCCAGGAAGTCGAACTTCACCAGACCGATCTTCTCCACGTACTTCATGGAGTACTGGGTGGTGAGGGAGCCGGTCTTCTGGTCCTTGTAGACGGGGCAGAATTCCTCCAGCTCCCTGGGCGCCACCACGACGCCGGCCGCGTGGGTGGAGGCGTGGCGGGCGAGCCCTTCGAGGCGGAGGGCTATCTCAAGCAGCTCCTTCACGCGGTGGTCGGCCTCGGCGGCCTCCTTCAGGCGCGCCTCCTGGGCGATGGCGTCCTTCAGCTTGATCCCGAGGACTTCGGGGATGAGCTTGGCGATCTTGTCCACCTCGCCGTAGGCCATGTCGAGGGCGCGCCCCACGTCGCGGATGACGGCCCGGGCCGACATGGTCCCGAAGGTGATGATCTGGCAGACCTTGTCGCGGCCATACTTCTCGGTGACGTACTGGATCACCTCCTCGCGCCGGTCCTGGCAGAAGTCCACGTCGATATCAGGCATGGAGATCCGCTCCGGGTTCAGGAAGCGTTCGAAGAGGAGGTTATAGGGGATCGGGTCGATGTCGGTGATCCGGACGGCGTAGGCGACCAGCGACCCGGCCGCCGAGCCCCGGCCCGGCCCCACCGGTATCCCCTGGTCCTTGCCCCAGTTGATGAAGTCGGCCACGATGAGGAAGTAGCCGGGGAACCCCATCTGCTTGATGCAGTCCAGCTCGATCCGGAGGCGGTCCCAGTACCCCTGTTCCTGCTCGGGGGTCATGGCGGGGTTCTTCACCCGGATCGTCTTGAGCCGCGACTCGAGCCCCTTGCGGGCCTCGTCCTCCAGCATCTGGTCCAGGGACTGGTCCTCGGGGGGCTCGAACTGAGGGAAATGATAGGTCTTGAAGTCAAAAGAGAGGTCGCACCGCTCGGCAATCTTCACGGTATTCGCGATGGCCTCGGGGGCGTAGTGGAAGGCGGCAGCCATCTCTTCCGGAGTCTTCACGTAGAACTCGTCGGTGGAGAAGCGCATCCGAGCCGCATCGTTCATGGTCTTGCCGGTCTGGATGCAGAGGAGCACCTCGTGGGCCCTGGCATCCTCGCGGTTGAGATAGTGGCAGTCGTTGGTGGCCACCAGAGGGAGCCCCACCTCCCGTGCCACCTCCAAAAGCCCCTTGTTGGCCCTGGCCTGCTCCACGAGGCCGTTCTCCTGGAGTTCGATGTAGTAGCGGTCAGGGAAGAGGTCCGCGTACCAGCGGGCCACATTCACCGCCTCGGCAATCCGGTCCCGCTCGCTGAGGTAGGCCACCTCCCCCTTCAGGCAGGCGGAGAGACAGATGAGCCCCTCGGCGTTCTCGGCCAAGGCCTCCTTGTCGATGCGCGGCTTGTAGTAGAACCCCTCCTTGAAGCCGATGGAAACCAGTTTTGACAGGTTCCGGTAGCCGGTCATGTTCTCGCAGAGAAGGAGCAGATGGTAGCCGGCGCCCGCCTCCCCACCCTTGGCCTCCTTCACGAAGCGCGAGCCCGGGGCGATATAGACCTCGGCGCCGATGACCGGCTTCACATCCTTGTCCTTGCACTTGAGGTAGAACTCCATGGCGCCGAACATGGCCCCGTGGTCGGTGATGGCCACGGCCGGCATGCCGGTGTCCTTGGCCTTCTTGACCAGGTCGCCGAGGCGGATGGCGCCGTCGAGGAGGGAGTACTGGGTGTGGAGGTGGAGGTGAACAAAGCTCATGGGGTACCCTGTTCGATCGCTGCGCCCGGTGGGGCGCGGATCGCTGTGCGAGGAAGGCAATTTTATTTTCGCTAAAAAATTCTATAGATTATGCCATGAAACAGCCGAGACTGTCAACATGACACAAACCCCGCCAGGTTATGCCTCAACCAAGCTAATCCACCAAATTAATTACGGTTTGCCCTTCTTCCTCGCCATGGTCTCCCCGCAATCGTGTCATCCATCTCCGCCGGCCGGTAGCAAGCGGCCTATTTTCCATTATAATGAAAGACTACGCCCACCTACCCATTCATAACCTGGAGGCCCCATGCCCCTGCACGCCTTTGTCATCATGCCCTACGGCACCAAGGAAGGGATCGACTTCGACGCCGTTTACGAAGAGCTCATCAGGCCCGCCCTGGAGAGCGAGCGGTTCCAGGTCTACCGGGCCGACGACGAGATCATCGCCGGCAACATCCGCACCGACATGTTCCAGGAACTGCTCCTGGCCGATCTCGTGGTGGCCGACCTCTCCATCGACAATCCCAACGTCTGGTACGAGCTGGGGGTGCGCCACGCCCTCCGGGCCCGGGGGGTGGTCCAGATATGCTCCGCGGCCCGGGAACGGATGCCCTTCGACGTCTATTCCGACCGCAACCTAAGCTACCGGCTCGCCGGGGGGCGCCCCGACCCCGCCTCCCTCGAAACGGACCGTCAGGACCTTGCCGAAATGGCCCGGGAAACCATCGCCGCCTGGCACGGCAGGAAGATCAGCCCCGTGTTCCACCACCTGGAATTTCTCCAGGAGCCCGACTGGAAGGAGCTGAAGGTGGGCGAAGCCCTGGAGTTCTGGGACAAGTACGACGACTGGGCCGACCGGGTGGAGGTGGCCCGCAAGAAGGACCGCCCCGGCGACATCATCGTCCTTGCTGAGGAGGTGCCGGTGCAGGCCCTGGCGGTGGAGGCCTACCGCACCGCCGGCCGGGCGCTCCACCGGCTCGGCAGGGTCCCCTTTGCCCTCGAACAGATCGAGAAGGCCCTCGCCATCGACCCCGACGATCTGGACTCGCTCCAGCAGAAGGGCGTTCTCCTGGGGCGGCAGGGCTCCGTCGCCGAGAAGATCGTCTGGCTCCAGGACCTTGCCGAGCAGTTCCCCGACAACCCGGAAACCCTCGCGCTGCTGGGAAGGGTCAGGAAAGAGAACTGGGTCTGCACCTGGCGCCGGACTGCAGCGACGCCGGAACAGATGGTGGCCGAGGCCGCCTCCTGGGAAGGACTCCTCCACGACGCCATCTCCCCCTACAAACGGGCCTTCCTCAAGGACCCGCGCCACCTCTACGCGGGGATCAACGCCCTGACCCTCACCGTTCTGCGGCGGCACCTGACCGGAACCGGCGACGACGCCAAAATCCGCACCCTGGAGGGGGCGGTCCGCTGGGCGATCCAGTCGGCCATCACCCGTGAAACCCCCGAGCGGCGCGACTACTGGGCCCGGACCGCCTGCGGCGACGTCGAAGTTCTTTCAAGCGACACTCCGGTGGTGGTCAAGGCGTACCGAAACGCCACCATCGCCGCAGAAAACGACTGGTACGCCCTCGACTCCACCCGGGAACAACTCCATGTGCTGCGCGATCTCCAGTTCCGTGTCCCCCAGGTGGAGGCGGCCATCGCAGTCTTTGATCAGGCGCTCTCCGTGATTCCCGTACCGTGGGAGCCGCGACAGGTCTTTCTCTTCAGCGGCCACATGATCGACGCCCCCGACCGACCCGAGCCCCGCTTCCCCCCCGACCAGGAAGCCGTTGCAGCGGCCGCCATCGCCCGAAAACTGGACGAACTGGGGGCCGGCCCCGACGACCTGGCCCTCTGCAGCGGCGCCTGCGGCGGCGACATCCTCTTCATCGAGGCATGTCTTGCCCGGGGGGTGCGGGTGGAAATGCGAATCACCTTCGAGATCCCCGAATTCCTCAACCGGTCCGTCACCTTTGCCGGCGAGGGGTGGCGCAACCGCTTCTTCGCCGTCAGGAGCAACCACCTCACCACCCTCTACATCATGCCCGACGAACTGGGCCCAACCCCGGCCGACATGAGCCCCTACGTCCGCACCAACCTCTGGCTCCTCTACACGGCACTTGCCTGGGGAGAGGAGAAGGTCCACTTCATTTGCCTCTGGAACCGCAAGGGAGGCGACGGCCCCGGCGGGACCGAACACATGCACGACGAGGTCAACAAGCGGACCGGACAGGTCCATGTGCTCGACACGAACAAACTATTCACTCAAGGAGGGACACCATGAGCCAGGAAGCTCTCAAACAGCGCATCACCACCCCGGGCCCCAAGAAGATCCTCACCCTCGACGGCGGCGGCATCCGGGGCATCATGACCGTCGAAGTGCTGGCGGGGATGGAGGAAATCCTGCGGCAGCGGCTGAACCGCAGCAGCGACTTTGTGCTGGCCGAATACTTCGACTTCTTCGCCGGAACCAGCACCGGCGCCATCATTGCCGCCTGCCTATCCCTCGGCATGTCCACCGCCAGGATCCGCGACTTCTACGTGGCCAGCGGTGAAGAGATGTTCGACAAGGCCTTTCTCCTCAAGCGATTCCGCTACAAGTACGAAGACGAAAAGCTGGCTTGCAAGCTCCAGGAAGAATTCGGAACGCACACTACCCTCGGCAGCGACAGGCTCAAGACCCTCCTCATGATGGTCATGCGCAACGCAACCACCGACTCCCCCTGGCCCGTCTCCAACAACCCCGGCGCCAAGTACAACTGCCTCGACCGCCCCGACTGCAACCTCAATATTCCCCTCTGGCAGCTGGTCCGGGCCAGCACGGCCGCGCCGGTCTACTTCCCTCCGGAGGTCGTCTGCATGGGGAGTCACGAATTCATCTTCGTGGACGGTGCTGTCACCACTTACAACAACCCCGCCTTCCAGGCCTTCCTCATGGCCACGGTAGAACCCTACAACCTCGGATGGTCTACCGGCGAAGAGAAGCTGCTGATCGTATCCGTCGGCACCGGCACGAATCCCCATGCCAACGCCGACCTGGCCCCCGAGGAGATGAACCTCCTCTACAATGCCGGCTCCATCCCGTCGGCCCTCATGTACGCCGCCCTCAACGAGCAGGACTTCCTCTGCCGCACCTTTGGCAAATGCCTGGCCGGCGACCCCCTCGATCGGGAGGTATGGGACATGATCGGCAAATCGGGGCCAGTAACGCCCAAGCTCTTCACCTACCTCCGTTACAATGCAGAACTCACGCGGGAAGGGCTCGACAGTCTCGGTCTTTCCCACATCGAACCGAAAGACGTTCAAAAGATGGACTCGGTGGAGCACATCGGCGCGCTCCAGGAAGTGGGAAAGGCCGTGGTGGCGAAAAAGATGAAGCCGGAGCACTTTGTGTCGTTCCTTTAGCAGGTTGTTCGACCCCGAGACCCTTGACGAGCTGGAGCGGATCGGGGATGAGCTGGCCGTGGAATTTGACGGGAAACTGGAGGAGTTTGCGGGGCTGGTTCATATAATTCGGTCAGTTTACCGACGGAGTTATCTTGATGCCGGTCTTTAGACTTTCGCGGGTCGTTGATAATAGATTACGGGGGATAAGAGGTGATGCCCTTGGCGGGAAATCACCCGTAGCTTGCGGGGGATTACATCCGCTGTCGGTTCCGGTACAATTCGATAAATTTAGCGGGAGACAGGACGATCACTCCCTGACAGAGGGATGGAGAGAAATGGACGTGATTCCCCGTCACGAGGCATTCCGCGCCGCCGGCAAGGGCAACCTCCAGAAACGGTTCATCATCGGGGTCCGGCAGGGGATCAGCAAGGGGAGCTGAGGCAACGGCGATGCCACACGCCTCGATCTGGTCCAGGAGGGCGGCGACCTTTTCCTGGTCGAACCTGAACTTCGGCCGAGCCAGGACCTCGGCATACTCGGTGATGATCCGGGCGTCAAGGCAGAGAGTGAGCATTCCGGCGGAAACCATCCGGACGATTTCACCGCACGTGCCGAACGGTGAGAGAAGACCGGCCACGAGGACGTTGGTATCAAGGACGATTATCACCGTGCCCGCTCTTTCCTGACCGCCCCGATCTCGGCGTTGATCTCATCCAGCGTGATCCCGTCGGCCCCCTGCTCCACCGACCGGCGCTGCAGCGAGGCCACCGCCTCCACCGCCCGGGCCCGGCGGAACGCCGCCAGGGACTCTTCAAGGTTTGCTTCGCTGATTGCCGCAAGGATGGCAATGGGGCGGCCGTTGCTGGTGATGATCATCTCCCGCTCTTCGGGAAGCTCTTTCCAGACCTGGGCCGACTTCCCCCGCAGGTCGCGAACACTGACGAATTTCATGGCTGTGTCCTCCAATTGTGTACTTGATAGTGGACACGATTGTCACTCGTAAGTCAAGGGAGATTTGGCAGAAGGATTGCCACAAGACCAACGGCACAGAATCACTCCGCATGCCTCTGTTTCTACAAGGACCTAATCCATGACCAGCCACATCACCCCACGCGTCTTCATCTCCTACGCCCGCAGCGACGGAGAGGAATTCGCGCGCCAACTCAGAGAACGGTTGGAGGCCGAGAAAATCCCCCTCTGGCAAGACCGTGTCGGCATGGAGGGGGGGCGCGATTGGTGGCTGCAGATCACTAAGGCCCTCGACCAAGTCGAGTTCATGGTCCTCGTCATGACCCCCAACGCCCTCGTCTCCCAGATGGTCCGAAAGGAATGGCGCTATGCCCGCCAGCAGGGGGTCTGCGTCTATCCGGTCAAGGCCGCTTCTGACCTTGATTTCTCCACGGTGCCCCGCTGGATGTCCAGCGCACACTGGTATGACCTGAAGCACGAGTGGCCCAAGTTCGTCAACGACCTGAACACCCGATGCCAGCAGCCGCGCGTCCCTTTCATGGTGGAGGACCTACCCGAGGGGTTTGTCCCCCGACCGGACGAATTCAACGCCTTGCGCTCGCTCCTTCTTGATTCCGAACGCGAAGAGCCGATCGCTATCACCGCAGCCCTCAGGGGGGCCGGGGGCTTCGGCAAAACAACCCTCGCCCAGGCGCTGTGCCATGACGAGGATATACAGAATGCCTTTGACGACGGCATCCTCTGGGTGACACTCGGTGAAAAGCCTGGGGACCTGACTGGTAAGATTGAAAATTTGATTTGGATTCTTTGCAAAGAACGGCCGAACTTCAAATCTGACGTGAGTGCTGCCTCGTTCAGGTTGGCAGAACTACTAGCTGATCGGGACATTCTGTTAGTCATCGACGACGTATGGGATTCGGCCCACCTGAAACCATTTCTGCAGGGTGGGCCGCGCTGCGCCCGGCTTGTCACGACCCGGATGGAGGAATCCCTCCCTCAGTCGGCACGGCGCGTCGATGTGGATGCCATGACCCGTGACGAAGCAGTTCAGCTCCTGTGCTTTGGGATTGAGACGACATCAGCTGACCGGGAACCTCTCGAAAACCTTGCAGAGCGCCTCGGCGAGTGGCCCCTGTTGCTGAAACTGGTGAACGGTGTCCTGTGGCAGCGGGTCAAACATGGGCACACTTTGCCGGACTCCCTGGCATACGGCAACAAGGCACTCGGGAAAGGAATTACCTTTTTCGACGTAAAGCAAACGGAGAGCCGGCATCAGGCTGTGAAGAAGACCATCGGCGTCAGCCTGGAGTTGCTGAGCCATGAAGAGAATGAGCGATTTACGGAGCTTGCCGTCTTTCCCGAGGATGTGGACATTCCACTGGCTACCCTTGAGAGATTGTGGGGGAAGACGGGAGGACTCGATGAAATCGATGTGGAGGATATCTGTGGACGTCTCTTTCGCATGTCGCTCCTCCTTCGGTTCGACCTGGCGACCCGGCAAATCCGTCTCCATGACGTGATCCGTCTTTATCTCCTGGAGCAGCGCAAGAAGGATATCCGGCAACTTCACGAGACCCTGCTCTCCCTCCACCGGCCAGAATCCGGGTGGTCGGCGCTCCCCCCTGAAGAACCCTACCTCTGGGACCATCTTGCCTACCATCTCTCCGAAGCAGGAAACTACGATGAACTGAGAACCATTTTCGAAGATGACCGGTGGCTCTATGCACGGGTGACACGAAGTGGCTATATCTACTCCGGCTACCTTGCAGACCTGGCTGTGGCGTGGAAGATGGCCGACGGCAAGGTGGCGGAGGATGAAACGTATATTGCTGACTGCTTTCGCTATGGCTTGATCAAGACGAGCATCAATTCGCTGGCTAATAAATATGAACCGGAACTGATTGTCGAGGCGGTTAAAACAGGTCTCTGGTCGCCAGATCGGGCAATCAGCGTTGCTGAGAATACGCCCTCACAAGAGCAGGCGTGCAAACTCCTCACCCTGCTGTTGAGAACTGACAAGCTTACAGACACCCAACGCACTAGAGCCGGAAACAAGGCCCTGGCTTTTTCCGTTGTGATCGACGGCGAATGGTCGCGCGCAAAGGCCCTAGCCGCCGTGGCCGGACAGCTGAGCGGCGCGGAAAAGGCAGCAGCGCTCAGGCAGGCACTTGATGCCGCACTCGCCATCGGTGACAAATGGTCGCGGGCAGATGCCCTAGCCGCCCTGGCCGGGCAGTTGAGCGGTGAGGAGAAGGCAACGGCTCTACGACAGGCACTCGACGCCGCACTCGCCATCGACGACGAAAGGTCGCGGGCAGATGCCCTAGCAGCCCTGGCCGAGCAACTGAACGGCGCGGAAAAGGCAGCAGCGCTCAGGCAGGCACTCGACGCCGCACTCGCCATCGGGGACGAACGGTGGCGGGCAGAGGCGCTGGCCGCCGCGGCCGGGCAGTTGAGCGGTGAGGAGAAGGCAACGGCTCTACGACAGGCACTCGACGTCGCACTCGCCATCGACGACGAAAGGTCGCGCGCAAAGGCCCTAGCCGCCGTGGCCGGACAGCTGAGCGGCGCGGCGAAGGCTGCAACACTCCAAAAGGCCCTCGATGCAGCCCTCGCCATCAAGGAAGAGTATATGATGGCAGACGCCCTGATCGCCGTTGCTGGGCAGTTGGGCGGCGCGGAAAAGGCAGCAGCGCTCAGACAGGCACTTGATGCCGCACTCGCCATCGGTAACGAATGGTCGCGGGCAGATGCCCTAGCCGCCCTAGCCGCCGTGGCCGGACAGTTGAGCAACGCGGAAAAGGCAGCAGTGCTCAGACAGACACGTGATGCCGCAAAACGGTCGCGGGCAGATACCCTAGCCGCCGTAGTCGCCGTGGCCGGACAATTGTGCGGCGCGGGATACCCTCCTATCCTCCAGCAGGTACTTGATGCTGCTCTCACTATCCGTGATGAAAGGTGGCGGGCAAGAGTCCTAGCCACTGTGGCCGGGGAGCTAAGCCGAGAAGAAATTGCTCCTGAGCTCCGAAAGATACTCCACGCCGCTTACAGAATGTGGGACATAAAATGTAAGCTGCAGGTGCTGACGGCTATAAAAGGACACCTCAGTGACGAGGAGATGAATGCCGTGCTAACGTACGCCCTCAACCCCGAACGAGCCTCTGACTGGGACCCATGGGAACAATATTGGGATGTAAAGGGCATGCTGCATTGCGGTAAACGGGAACCCGCAACATTCGTGCAAAAGCTTATAGCCGACATCTCTACCAAATATAAAACATGGCTGAGGCGGGCGATTGCAGCTAAGGCTAAGCTGTTCAACGACAGCCGCAAAGTTGAATCGGTCAGAAAAGGTATACTTAACTCCTATTACAATATGGAGAGGGCTCGGTTGCTGGTTGGCGATGCCGAATGGTTCGACGGGGAGAGAAAGGCTGCTGTGCTCCGACAGGCCCTTGACGCCGCTCTCGCTATCAGTGACGAGTGGTCGCGGTTAGAGACCCTGGTCACGGTGGTTAGGCAGCTCAGCGGCGTGGAAAACGCTCATGCCCTAAGGCAGGCATTCGACGCCGTACTCAATATTAAGCACGGAGAGGCACGGGCGAAGGCGCTGGCCGCTGTGGCCAGGCATCTGAGCGGCGAGGAAAAGGCTGCGGTAATCAAGCAGACCCTAGACACTGCACTCGCCATCAATAACCAAATGACGCGGGTGAATGCGCTGACCGAAGTTAGCGAGGAGCTAAGCGACAAGGAGAATGCTCCAGCGCTCTACAAAGCACTCTTCGCTGACCCCAATATCGGGAACGAGAAGTGGCAACCCAAGGTGCTGGCTAATTTACTACCTCATTTAGACAAAACCACTGCACTTAACCATGCTAAGGACTGCCTGCACCGGCTTGAAACTGCTACTCGAGCAGACTTTCTCGATAACTGCTTTGCTCTACTCCCAAAACTGACCCTACAAACGGAAACCATCCAGCGCATCGATAAGTCATACACCGACATCAAGACCAAATGGTACTTCGTTGGGGAACGATCTAAAATGTGATGACGGAGTGTAAGTGCGCTACTCTGCGATCCCGGCGATTTTGAGTTCTGGAATCTGAGAAAAATGTTTGTCGATGGTAAGGAACCCCTGAGGGGACGCTGCTAGGGAGAAGCTGCGGGGTCAGGAGAAGCTGCGGAGAAGCTGCGGGGTCAGGGAGAAGCTGCGGGGTCGGGAGAAGCTGCGGGGTCGGGTTTGACTTTCTGACATTTCCGCTGACCTGAAGACAAAATCTTGGAATTAGATCTGTCCCGGATTTCAAGATTTCCCCCGGATTTTCGATTTTCGAAGGGCGAGGATGACCCGTCGATACATGATCTACTAGCGCGAGTTGCGGTGGTTCCGAAGGCAGGCATGTGTTAACGGCCATACCCTCCCCCCCCCTCCCATCGGAGGGGGGGCCGTAAATCCGTATGTCCTTATCAATTCAAATCTTGTCACATCCTGATCCAGTTGCTACTATTTTGAATCATGAAAGCAAAGGCGATGAAAATCACGGCAGACCGGAAAGAAACCTTACTGGCCGAAATCAGGGGGTGCCTTGAAAAACACAGGGACATCGTCTTTGCCTACGCACACGGTTCCTTTGCCACGGAAGACAACTTCAATGACATCGACATCGCGGTCTTTCTCGACAATATTCCCGATTCTCCGCTCCAGACCGAACTCGTTCTTGAAGCAGAACTGGAGAATGCCGTTAGGGATTTCCCCATGGATGTGCGGGTACTGAACAATTCCCCTCTGTCGTTTCGCTACAATGTGATCCGCTTCGGACAGCCGTTGCTCGTGAATGATGACGACATCCGCAGCGACTTCGTGGAAACCGTTATCAGCAACTATCTCGATTTCGCCCCCTTTCGCCGGATGTATCTCAGGGAGACCCTCGGCCTTGCACTATAACCCGGACAAGATAAGGAAGATTTCTTCCGAAATACTGGCCGCACTGGAGCGGCTGGAAGATCTGCGAAATCTTTCCCTCAGCGAGTTCACGGCCGACCCGCACAAGGTTGGAAGTGCCAAGTACAGCTTGATTGTTGCCATCGAGGGAGCGGTGGACCTGTGTAACCACGTCATCGCCAAAAACGGTTTCAGAACACCGGAAGATTATGCCGATACGTTCCGGGTCATGGAGGAAAAAGGGGCATTTGCCGCCGATTTCGCATCGTCACTGACCCAGATGGCGCGGTTCAGGAACAGACTCGTGCATATTTACTGGAACATTGACGATGCCGAGTTGCACCGCATCATCGCTACGAGGCTCGATGATATCAGGAGATTTCTTAAGGAATTGGGTAAATTCATCGGGAGTTGAGTCGACCCTGGTGAAGGTTTCGACGACAAGCATGAACGGAAATGTGAAAGCCTGCTGGATTGGACTGCAGGCTTTCGTGTTTCGGGAAGGGATAACGGTGCGGGTCGCCCCCCTCCACCGGTGGCTCCTGGAGACAAACCCATCATGAAAACCATCCGCCTCTTCATATCCTCCACCTTCCGAGACATGCACGCAGAGCGGGACTGGCTGAACCGGGTCGTCTTCCCGGAACTGCGGAGCCGCTGCCGGCGGCGGGGGGCGGAGTTCGTGGGGGTTGACCTCCGCTGGGGGGTGACGGAGGAGGATGCCCGGCAGCGGGGGGCGCTGGGGGTCTGTCTCGACGAGATCGGGCGATGCGACCTCTTCCTGGGACTCCTGGGGGAGCGATACGGCTGGGTGCCGCCGCCGGAGGAGGTGCCGGCGGAGCTCTTCGCTGCGGTGCGCGACGGCGGGCAGGCGAGCGACGAAGAGATTGCCCTCATGGACGCCTGCTACCAGTGGGACCGGACCACGGTGCCGGCCCGCTTCCGGCTTCGACGGGATGTTGTCTTGCCCCCGGAGACCGCCGAGACCCTGACCCGCCTCTGGCAGCGATCCGGGCTTCCCGGCGCCGGGGAGTCGGTGACAGCCCTGGAGATCCTGCACGGCGCCCTCGCCCTTGGGCAGCCGCGGGGGAAGGCCATCATCTACATCCGCTCCGAGGGAATCCACCGCCATCCCGGGTTTCCCCCGGCCTTCGTGCCGATCTTTGCCGAGGCCCAACCAGAAGCACAGCAGCGGCTGGCCCGGCTGCGTGATGAGGTCCGTTCTGCGGCAAGCCCCACTCTGGTGGTGCGGGAGTACCGGCCAGGCTACGCCGGATTCAGAATCGAGCCCCTCTTCCTGCCGGCGACGGTGGCCGGAGCGGCGCTGAGTGACGGTGTCATCCAGCCGCAAGAGTGGGATGGGCTCAGCGAGGAGGCCCGGCAGGCGGTCACGGCCCACGGCACCGTCGCCCTCACGGGGATGGAGGAGTTCGGGACACGGGTTCTGAATGATCTATGGTTTGCCATGGAGCCGCTCCTGAAAAACGGGAAGCGCTTCGAAATCACGGGGCAATCCTGGCACGAACGGTTCGCCAGGGAGCGGGCCGCCCGCTGCTTTGGCCGCGACGATGGAGTTGCCGCGGTGATGGGCTATCTCAGGGATCACGGCGACCACTCGCCGTACGTACTTACCGGATTACCTGGCTGCGGCAAGTCTACCCTCATGGCCGCCTGCGTTGAGCGGTTGAGGGAAGAATCCCCCGACACAGTGGTGATCCCCTGGTTCGTTGGCGCGGCCCCCGGCTCCACGGAGCTGACCGTCATGGTCCGCTCCCTTTGCGAGCAGCTGCGCCGCGCCTGCCGGCTGGACCTGGAACCCTCCCCCGATCCGGACAAGCTGAGGCTCCAGCTTCCTGCCTTCCTTGCGGCGGCCGGGGCAGTGCGGCCGGTGGCCCTCTTCATCGATGCCCTCAACCAGCTGGACCCGGTGGGCGACAGCCACGAGCTGGCGTGGTTCCCCCGCACCCTGGCTCCGACGGTGAAAGTGGTGGCCAGCACCCTCGCCGGCCCCTGCCTCGACCGGCTGACGGAGCGCCTTCCGGACGATCACCTCGCCATCCTCCCCCCTCTGGCGGAAGACTCCCGTGCAACCCTCATGGAAGAGCACCTGGCCCGGCGGGGGAAGCGGCTTTCCCTTCCCCAGCAGACCCTTCTCCTCGACACGGAGGCACGGCCCGAAGCGGCACTTCCCCTCTATCTGGTGGCGGCCCTGGAGGAGCTCTGCTGCCACGGCGACTTCGAGACCCTGGCCGAGCGGATCGCGGCCCTGCCGCCGACTGTGGCGGAGCTCTTCGACCAGATCCTGGAGCGGCTGGAGCGGGACCATGGCGCCGACCTGGCCGCGGCGGCGCTGTCGGCCATTGCCGTTTCCCGGGACGGGCTTCTGG
The DNA here is from genome assembly GCF_030834625.1 of Geobacter sp. Lineage (NCBI taxonomy): Bacteria > Pseudomonadati > Thermodesulfobacteriota > Desulfuromonadia > Geobacterales > Geobacteraceae > Geobacter > Geobacter sp. Next base: position 12,185 of record NZ_JAUQXO010000028.1, on the reverse strand, counting down.
AGCCGGAGATCATCGACCTGCTCCGGGAGGGGGGCGACGCCGCGGCACCCCTCCCCTGGACCCGCTTCTACCGCGCCCTGGAACCGTACCTCCGCCCGTCCGGCGAGGAGGGTGGCGGAGGGCTCATCGGTTTCTTCCACGACCAGCTCCGCTTTGCCGCCTTCCGCCGCTACCTGGCAATGGATACCCCTGCCGCGGTGCCGAGCGGCCCGTTCCGACAGACCCACGGGCGGCTGGCCGACTACTTCCGGGCAGGTGCCAGGAAAAACGATGCCGACGGATCATGGAATCCCGAGCGCCCCCGCCCCTTGGCCGAACTCCCCTTCCACCTGGCCGGGGCCGGGAAGCAGACCGAACTGCGGGCGCTCGTATTCGATTTCCCCTGGCTCCTGGCAAAGTTCCAGGCCCTCGATGTGGCCGCGCTCCTCGCGGACATTCCCCTGCTTCCCCCCGAGCCGGCCCTCGCCCTCCTGGCCCACAGCCTGAGGCTTTCCACGAGCGTAGTGGCCGCGGACAAGGATCAATTTGCCGCCCAGCTGGCGGGACGGCTCCTGTCGCGGCCGGAGCCGGAACTTCAGACCCTGGCGGCCCAGGCCGGCGCACGACGGGGCGAGGCGTGGCTGCGGCCGGTGACGCCGGCCCTCTACCAGGCCGGCGGTGCCATCGAGCGGGTCCTCGGCACCCACACCCATCCGGTGCGGGGAGTCGTCATCACCCCCGACGGCAGCCGGGCCGTCTCCGCCGCCGACGACGCGACGCTGCGGGTCTGGGACCTGGCGAGCGGCGCGGAGGTGATGGTTCTCAAGGGACACGAGTCCGAGGTGCTGGCCGTGGCGGTCTTTCCCGATGGCAGACGAATCGCCTCGGGCTCCCGGGACGCCACCGTCCGCCTCTGGGATACGGAGACCGGAGAGTGCCTCCTCATCCTGCGGGGGCACACCATGCCGGTCAGCTCCCTGGCCGTGGCGCCCGACGGCACCTGGCTCGCCTCGGGCTCCTGGGACAACGCGGTGCGGCTTTGGAATCCGGTAACCGGCCAGGAGCGGGGAATCATCTGGGGCCATGCCTACGGGGTGAATGCGGTGGCCATCACCCCCGACGGCCTGACCCTCGTTTCGGCCTCCTTCGACCGGACCATCAAGACCTGGGACCCCTCAAACGGAGAACTCCGCCGCGTATTCGAGGGGCACAGCCGGCAGGTGCTGGCCGTGGCGGTGACGCCGGATGGCCGCCAGCTCATCTCCGCCTCGGAGGACTGCACCCTGAAGCGGTGGGACCTGGGGGAGGGGCGCGAGCTCTGGACCTATTACGGCCACACCGACGGGGTCAGCTGCGTCGCCGCATCCCCCGACGGGCGGGAGATCATCTCCGGCTCCTGGGATTTCACCCTCCGTCGCTGGGACCTGGACCAGCCCAAGGCCCGGGAGGTCCTGCGGGGGCACACCTTCAAGGTGAGCGCCGCTGCCATTACGCCCGACGGCGCCACCGCCGTCTCCGCCGCCCAGGATACCACCCTCAAGATCTGGAACCTGGCCGGCGCGACGTCCTCGCCACCACTCTCCGGCCACGGCGCAACGGTCACTGCCGCGGTCTTCACCCCTTCAGGCACCCGGGCCGTCACCTCATCCTGGGACCGGAAAGTCAAGGTCTGGGGAGCCGCCACCGGCGCCGAGATTTTCTCCCTTGCCGGCCACGAGACCTGGGTGCGCGATGTGGCACTCACCCCCGACGGCCGACGCGCCGTAACCGCCTCCCACGACCGCACCGTGCGGGTCTGGGACCTGGAGGAGCGGCGGGAGCTCTGGACCTTCCGGGGCCACGAGGCGGAAGTCTGGTCGGTGGTGGTCACCCCCGACGGCCGGCGCGCCTTCTCCGCCGGGCAGGACTCCACCCTGCGGGAATGGGACCTGGAAACCTTCCAGCATCTCAGCGTCATGGGGCTCCCTTCCCCGGCCCGGGTAACCGACTGCTCCCCCGATGGCACACTCCTGGCCCTGGTGGCCCACTTCCCCACCTTCATCATCCGGGATCTCCGCTCCGGGAGCCTCCGCCCCTACCCTCCCCAGCACCGGGACCAGGTGAACGACGTGGCCTTTCTCCCCGACGGACTCCGGGTCCTCACCGCCTCCAGCGACCGGACCCTGAAGCTGTGGCACCTGGCCACCGGCCAGGTCATGTACACCCTCCGGGGGCACAGCCGGGAGATATGGAGCGTCTCCATCACCCCCGACGGCCGCCGGGCCGTCTCCGCCTCCGACGACCGAAGCCTCATCCTCTGGGACCTAGAAGCCCTCAAGCCCCTGGCCGCCTTCACCGGCGACGGGGCGCTGGTACCGGCCGCCATAACGGCCGACGGCAAAACCATCATCACCGGCGACGAGGCGGGGGTGGTGCATCTGCTGCGGGTGGAGGGGGTGCGGTAGGAATCTGCGCTGACGGAGAAACCGGGGAAAGATGGGCTGGTGTATAAAGGCGGCAATCGGAGGTTAAGGAAACTCCCTCCGATTGCCGCTTTTCTATTGTGCGGTTCTCAGTTCGGAACGGACGGCAGCTCCACGCCGGCCATTTTCTGGACCATGCGGACCACCTGGCAGCTGTAGCCGAACTCGTTGTCGTACCAGACATAGAGGACGCAGCGGTTCCCCTGGGCGATGGTCGCCAGGGAATCAACAACGCCGGCGTGGCGGGAGCCGACAAAATCGCTGGAAACGACTTCAGGGGAGTTGGTGAAGTCGATCTGGTTCTGCAACGGGGAGCCCAGGGAGATTTCGCGCAGGTGGCCATTGAGCTCCGCCACGCTCGCCTCCTGAGCCAGTTCAAGATTGAGGATCGCCAGGGAGACGTTGGGGGTCGGCACGCGGATGGCGTTGCCGGTCAGCTTGCCGGCCAGCTCCGGGAGCGCCTTGGCCACGGCCTTGGCGGCGCCAGTCTCGGTGATGACCATGTTGAGGGGGGCGCTCCGGCCGCGGCGGGATGCCTTGTGGTAGTTGTCGATCAGGTTCTGGTCGTTGGTGTAGGAGTGGCAGGTCTCCACGTGGCCGCTGACGATGCCGAACCGGTCGTTGACCGCCTTGAGAACCGGCACGATGGCGTTGGTGGTGCAGCTGGCGGCGGAGAAGATAGTCTCCGCCGGGGTGATCAGTTCGTTGTTGACGCCGGCCACGATGTCGGGGATATCCCCCTTGCCCGGGGCGGTGAGGAGAACCTTGGCGATACCGGGAGCCTTCAGGTGACGGCCGAGGCCGTCGCGGTCGCGCCATTTGCCGGTGTTGTCGATAAGGATGGCATTGCTGATGCCATACTGGGTGTAGTCGACGCTCTCGGGCGAGTCGGCGTAGATGATGCGGATCATGTTGCCGTTGGCGATGATGGCGTTCTCTTCCTCGTCGATGGTGATGATGCCATTGAAATGGCCATGGACCGAGTCGCGGCGCAGCAGGCTTGCCCGCTTGGCCAGGTCGTCAGGGCCACCCTTGCGGACGACGGCGGCCCTGATCCGCAGCTTTTCACCGCTGCCGGCCTTCTCCACGAGAATCCGGGCAAGGAGGCGGCCGATGCGGCCGAAGCCGTAGAGGACGATGTCCCGGGGCTCGCTCAGGATAGGGCTTCGGCCGGTGTTGACGGTGGCCAGCTCCCGGCGCACGAAATCGTCAACCCCGATCCCGCTTCCCTCGGCCTTGTAGCGGACGGTCAGCTTGCCGATATCGACCCGCGCCGGGGCCAGGTCGAGCCGCGCCATTGCCTCCACGATGGGAAAGGTATCGAGCACGGAGAGTTCGTCATCGAGAATCAGCCGGGCAAAGCGGTGGGATTTAAGGATGTCTATGGTGGTGCTGTTGACGAGCGTTCGGCCGTAAACCGTGGTCACGACATTGTGCTCGCGATAAAGTTTGCCGATCAGGGGGAGCATGAGTTCGGCACACTCCTCCAGGTGCTGCCATTCCATGAGGTAGGTCTTCTGCATCTGGTTGTTCATGTAACGACTCCTTCTTCGTGATTTTCTGTGGCGGGCTGCTGAACATCTCGCACAGGCCGCCCTAGTATTACAAAATTTAGGCAAAGTGAACAACACATATTCTTCATGTCCTCGGCAGCCAGTGAGCAGACACAGCACCGTCGACAATTCTGCATCAATGCCTTCCAGAGGTGCCATCGACGGACCGCGGGCATGTTGATTTTAGTTAGAGTAAAAATTGACGAGAAACGTTGTAGAAAGTCCGGCCACGGGTCCTGCGGGGGAATTGGAGGAGTCAAGCTGGATTGGGAGAAAAACCCCTGGAGCGTCGCTCCAGGGGCAGTATTGCTTCCGAAGGAACGACAATCAGTCATTCATCATGTAGCCGTCCGAGAGGGTCTTCATGAATGCGACAATGGCGTCTTCTTCCATGTCGCTCAAGCCAAGATTTCCCAGTTCGGTACTGTTCACGTTGGCAGACACTTCCGGCGCCGGCCAGCAGGTCATTTTCTCCCGAGGGTCACCCGAGTTGCAGGTGGGATACTTGTCCCGCGTGTTGTAAAAATGCACGATTTCCTTCAGGCTCTTGAAGTAGCCATTGTGCCCGAAGGCCTTGACGAACATCGGATAGGGGCGCTTGTCCACATTCCTGAGGGTCGGCACCTTGTGCTTGCCGTAGTTCTGATCGGCATACATGGCGAAATCCATGCGGGTAGTGAGGAAACCGCCCAGCCCCGGGTCTATCCAGTTCGGGCCACCTTCAGGCTGGCCGTAGAACGGGTTCTCCGGGTTTTTCGGAATTCCCAGGTTGTCGAAGGTGTAATCCGTAAAGAGTGGGTTCGACTTGCAGCCGTCATACGCAACGGCATCGGAGCATCGTGAAGAGCCGCAATCATTGTCGCCGGCACATTTCTGTTCCATAGTGCTTATATGGCAATTGGCGCACTTTCCCTTGCCGTTGAAGAGATTGAGACCCAATTTTTCCTTGGCCGACAGAGCAGCCTTCCCCTTCAGGTAGGCATCGTACTTGGACGAGAAAGCGTTCGATTCTTTGGAGTCCTCATAAGCGGCAATAGAGTATGCGATGTCGTTGTATGCCACATTAACCTGTGCCCTGGTCATGTCATCCAGGGTGAACGGCCCCTGGTACGGATCTGAACAGGCATTTTCGAAATTGATGGTGTTTGGCCACGCGATCTCGCACGCACCAGGCCAGACCTGCTTGAAAAGCATGCCGTAGTCCTCTGAATTACAAACCCGGTACACAACGCACGCGGCATCCGGAAGGGCCTGCTCCTTCGGGTTCAGGAACGGACCCTGGGCCTGATCGGCGGCCGGATTGCCCAGTTTCTCGCCCGTTGCCCTGCCGTCCCAGAAGTTTCCGCCCGCAAACATCCCGTCGGAAGCGTTAATCAGACGAAAGAAGGGGCTCGTTGTGGCATAGGCCGAGCTGGGGGGCTTACGGTTGCCGAACTGCCCCTGAACTGATCCTTCGTATACCGCACCATGCTTGTTAATTTCCTTGTCGGGTCCGGTCCAGCCAACCTCGGGGGCGTGGCACGCGGCGCACGCCTGGTTCTTGTTGAGGGAAAGCCTCTGGTCGAAGAATATCTTCTTGCCCACTGCTTCGTTGCACGTCAATCCCGACGTCCCCGACGTTCCTGATGTTCCAGATGTCCCCGCCAACGCCGCTCCGGCAGAGAGAAGCAGAACAGCAGCCATAGCCAATAGTCTCTTTGTAACCATCCTTGGTCCTCCTTTGTGCGTTAGAAGCCTTGGCCGCCGGCTGTGCATCAAGCACCGCAATGGCAGGCCAACCCACATCCCTGTGTAGCTGTTCCACCTCCTCCCCAAAGAAACGATCCATTAGTAAAATTAAATAATACTCGATACTTGTGGGGTGTCAAACGGCAATCTCGATTAAAGCCAGACCTTGAAGAGACGCCAGATCGCCTTATACTGATATACGTCAGGCAGCACCCAGTACTAACAGATTTCTTGTGAGGTGTTATATGGCTGAACCACCCTATGGGGTCATCTGGAACCGCATGAAAGCAGGAAAAGTCGTCCCCTTCCTGGGGGCGGGTGCATCCATGGCCGGCCGTTCCCCCGGTTCGTCCTGGGATCCCCGCAGCCCTGCCTTTCTCCCCAGCGGGCGGGAGCTGTCCAACTTCCTCGCCGACGAAACCATGTTCCCCTCCGAATTCCCGGGAGACCGGGATGACCTGGCCAAAGTGACGTCCTACTACGCCGATGTCTCGGGGCGGCGCCTCCTGCGGGAGCGCCTGCGCGAAGTCCTCAATCACGCCTATCAGCCGGGAGAGCTCCACACGTTCCTGGCTTCCGTGCCCGCCCACCAGGTCATCGTGGCAACCAATTACGACACCCTCCTCGAGCAGGCCTTTCGCAAGGCCGGCAAGCCCTACGACCTGGTGATCTACCCCGCCGACCGCAAAGACATCGCCAATGCCGTTCTCTGGTGGCCCCACGGCAAAACGGAACCAGTCATCAAGGCCCCCAACGACCTGGACATCGACCTCGCCAACACGACGGTCATCTACAAGATGCACGGCACCCTGGAGCCCGATACCGACACATGGGACAACTTCGTGATCACGGAGGAGGACTACGTGGAATTCCTCTCCCGGATGACGGCCAACACGGCCATCCCCGCCATCTTCTACGACCATTTCCGGGAGCGGAGCTTTCTCTTTCTCGGCTACAGCCTCAGTGACTGGAACCTGAGGGTCATCCTGAAGAATCTGAGCAAGTGCTTTTCGCCCAAGCGGAGCGGCGATCAGGATGAGGAACCGCTCCCCTCGTGGGCAATACAGTTCAAGCCATCGGAGCTTGCCCGCAAGCTCTGGGAGAAGCGCAACGTCAGCATCTTCGACCTGACCCTGGATGAGTTCACCCTGAAGATGAAGCAGCAGGGAGGGTAGCATGGCATTGCCACGTTCATTCTGCCCCTATGTGGGTCTTCAGCCATACACGGAAGAGGAGCGGGACTTCTTCTTCGGCCGGGAGCGGGACCAGCGGGTGATCGCCTCGAACCTCTACGCCTCGTCCATGACCGTCCTCTATGGGGCCAGCGGGGTCGGCAAGAGCTCGGTCCTCATGGCGGGCGTCGTGCCGATGCTCCGCGCAAAGCCCCGCACCGCCGTGGTCGTGTTCCGGGAGTGGCAGCGGCCCGATTTTCTGACTACCCTCAAGGGCGAGTGCCTGAAGAGCGTTGCGCTGACCACGAAGAAAGCCGTAAAGACCTCCGCGGACCTTCCCCTGGACGAGCTTCTTTTCAGCCTTGGCGAGGAGTTCGGCGGCACCATCCTCATCCTCCTGGACCAGTTCGAGGAGTACTTCCTCTATCACCCCGAATCGGACGCCGGCAACCCCTTCGACAGCGAATTTGCCCGGGCGGTTAACCGCGACGATGTTGACGCCAACTTCCTCCTGGCCCTGCGGGAGGACGGGCTGTCACGGCTCGACCGCTTCCGGGCGCGGATACCGAACCTCATGGGGAACCTCCTGCGCCTGCGGCACCTGGACGCGGCGGCCGCGGAGGAAGCCATCCGCAAGCCCCTCGCGGCCCATAACGACCGGCTGGCACCGGGGGAAGCGCCCGTAACCATCGAGGACGGGCTGGTTGGGGCGATCATCGGCCAGGTGCGGTCGGGATCGGTCTCCCTCGCCCCGGCGGCGGGGGCCGGACAGCCCCAGGCAGCCGAGGGGGAGAGCCGGATCGAGACCCCCTTTCTGCAGCTTGTCCTCACGCGCCTGTGGGAAGAGGAATCGGGGGCCGATTCGCACACCCTCCGGCTGGCCACGCTGCAAAAGCTTGGCGGCGCCCAGGAGATCGTGCGGACCCACCTGGATGCGGTAATGGCAAAGCTGGAGCCACGGGAGCAGACCCTCTGCGCCGGCTTCTTCGACCGGCTGGTGACCCCTTCCGGCACCAAGGTCGCCTGCCGCCTCGACGACCTGGGGAAATGGGCCGGGAACCTGGCGGACCAGGTGCTCCCCGTGGTGAAAGTACTGTCGGAGAGCCGGATCCTCCGCACCATCGCCCCCCCGGCGGACCAATCCGGCACGCCCCCCGGCTACGAGATCTTTCACGATGTCCTCGCCCCGGCGGTCCTTGATTGGCGCCGGAGGTTCGTGGAGCAGCAGACCCTGGAAGAGCTCAGGAATGAGGAACAGAAAAAACACGAACAGGAGCGGGCAGAACGGGAGCGGGAGCAGGAGCTGGAACAATCGAGGGAAAAGTCGAAGCGGATGCGCGTCATCGCCACGGCGGCCCTCTGCACCATGCTCCTCCTTGCCGGTCTGGCCTTCTACGCATTCCAGTCAAGCAAAGAGGCTATCACGGAACGGCAAAAGGCGCAGGCGGCGGAGGCCGAGGCAAGGCAGTCGCGGGACCTGGCCCAGCAGCGGCTGCGCAGGATCAAGGGGAGCATTGCATTGATAAAAGCGGCCCTTTCCGACGAGCCGTTCGAGAACCTGGACAAGCTGTCCGCAACAACCCCGGAACTCTTCAACAAGGAGCTGAAGTTCAAGGTCACGTACAAGAGCCGCGGCTACAAGAATCCCGATGGCCATGATGTTTACTACTTCAGGATCTTCCCCGACCCCGCCTCCCTCTCCGCCGGACAAGGCCCGGTCGCATCCATAACCTACCGCATGGCCCACCGAACCTTCGCGGTCCAGCTGGTGACGACCGGACCCAACGACAGGTTCACCGTCGCCTACAACGGCTGGGGAACCATCGATGTCATCGCCATCATTGAATACGCCGACCCGGAAGAGGCCCCGACAATCGCCATAATCAACATGAGCAAGGTGATGACGCCGGAATGAGATGCTTTCGGCTTCCTTGAATCGGACCATTTTGGCCCTATACTTTGAATATACACAGGACGATATCAACAGCTCAAGGAGGACACCATGGCCACGAAAGCACCAACCAAACGGAACTGGACCATCATGGTCTATCTCGCCGGAGACAACAACCTGGACAGCGCAGGAATGGTGGACATTAAAGAGATGAAGACGGTGGGCACCACCGATCAGATCGCCGTCCTTGTCCAGCTCGACCGGGCCGGGGCCAACATGCAGACCGTCCGCTACTGCCTGAAGAAGGGGACCTCGCTGGCCAAGGATGCGGTGCAGTCCCTGGGCGAAACCAACATGGGGGACCCGAAGGTGCTGGAGGATTTCGTCACCTGGGGCGCCACCACCTACCCGGCCGACCACTACCTGCTGGTCCTCTGGAACCACGGCGCCGGCTGGGATGACGCCAACCTCTACGAGGGGGACGTCTTCAGCGGAGCCGCACCGCCCGTTTCCCGCAAGGCCGAGCCGGTGGTCACCCGCGGGGCAGCCCCCGGCGCCAAAGCGATTCCCCTGGCGCAGGCAAGGGCCGGCATCAGGCGCACCCGCCGGGCCCTCTTCAGCACCACCGTGCAGGCCGCCGTCAAGGAGCGGGGGATCGCCTTCGACGACCAGGCCCAGGACTTCCTGGACAACATCGAACTGAAGAAGGTGATGACCGCCATCAAGAAGAAGCTCACGCGGAAGATTGACATCCTCGGCATGGACGCCTGCCTCATGAGCATGGCCGAGGTGTTCTACCAGATGCGCGACGTGGCCGACTACAGCGTCGGCTCCGAAGAGACCGAACCGGGCGACGGCTGGCCCTACGACCGCATCCTCAAGGCCCTGGCCGCCAAGCCGGCCATGACCCCGGAAGAGCTCTCGAAAACCATCGTGACCCAGTACCTGGCCTCCTACAAGGCCACCGAAAACGTCACCCAGTCGGCTGTGAAGCTGGCGCGGCTCAAGCCCCTGGCCACGGCCATTGACGGCTTGGCAAAGGCCCTGAAGGGAACCCTCGCCGACGCCGCCTCCCGCACCGCCCTCATCAACGCACGGGCCCAGGTGCAGGAGTACAGCCGCCCCTATGACGACTACTGCGACCTCATCGACCTCTGCGATCTGCTCGTGAAAGGGGTAGCCAACCCGGCGGTCAAAACCGCCTGCGCCGCCGTCAAGGATGCCGCCGCCGCGGCCATCGTCGCCACCGGGTACAAGGGGCCGGCCGTGGACAACTCCCGAGGCATCTCCATCTACTTCCCCAAGCGGAAGCTCTCGCCCCTCTACAAGACCCTGGACTTCACCAAGAAGAGGGCCTGGGACGAGTTCCTCAAGGCGTATCTGGCGGGGCTGGGGAGATAGCGGGCTGGCCCCCATGAAACAGAGGACAATGCATTGACCCGAGAAATCCCCCTCCCTTGACGGGAGGGGGTCGGGGGGTGGGTGAAGCAACAAGCGACACTGCCCAAAGTTGGAACAGGCCCCCTGCTTCCCACCACAGTTTCTCCTGCCATATTCTCCTTTGACATGAATAAACAGGCCGTCATATAGTGCTGAACAATTGGAAGGCCCTTACAATCAGCTTCTTCCGGCCCCATCGTTCTGCGGGGAGAGGAACTCCTGAAAGAAGTCGTGCAGATGGGCGGAAACCGCTCAACAGCCAGAATGGAACAGTTCTACCTTCTGGAATCATCGATGAAACGGATAGTTGGGGAATTGTAGTTTTGGATTCTGCAGCTGGGAATTGAATATTCTGGAAGATGGTCGGATCTGGTCAATATCGAGTTGGATTAATAAGAATAAGGAGGAAGCAAGTGCGGATTCCAAAGTTGGAAACTTATAACTGCTTTCGATTCAGTTTGCAGGTTTGCAATCCTGACCGGATATGTGTCCAAAGATGAAGAGGCGTATAAACCCGGAAATATTCACGCTGTCTGGCGTATGCCTTAATGGTGACTTCAACCCGCACCATGTATGCCCACAATATCTCGAAAAGATAACTGAGAGCTTGGGTTATATGACCCTTGTTTCTAGTAATTGTAAAGCAATTATTGAAGTAGAATGGACTAAGTTACTTCCAGACAAACCGACCACCATTACCATAATAGCTAGTGGTTGTACCAAAAAATCAATTAGAGACGATACAATAAGGATTAGACACTACTCCCATCTAATAGAGGCATACATTCATTTCGTTTTTCTTGCTGCTAATATTGCATCGCCAGGATGCATCAGCTTTTATAGCTCGAAACTCAAGCATTCGTCACTTGCCGAAATTGACACAAAATTTATGCTTTCAGGCGATACCTATGGTTTAATGATAGCTATAGAAAGCTCAAATTGGCCAGAGATCTGCAATATAGACATCAATGATGTTAAGGCTTGGCTTGAAAAAGTCGGTTATGGTATCAAACAAATTGCAACTACCAGAACTGACAATACACTCTTTTCCTTTTTATACTTATCTTCCACAAATGAATGGCTCCTTGATGGCGTACTATGGATATCTTATGCTCTAGAAGGCCTGTATGATACTCCAGCCTTCAATATCAAAAGTGCTCTCACGAAGAGAATTGCTCTATTGCACGGAATGCCAACAGCCGCAGTTAAGAAAAAACTCTCACGTTTCTACGATATTCGGAGTTCGCTTTTCCACGGTAGAATGAAAATTCCACACCCAATGCATAACGAGGTATTAGACCAGTCAGTATGGGATTGGGATGAATCACATGATGTTGATTGTGTGGCATTGGCAGGACGAGTGGTAATAGCTTCAATACAGCAACTGGTCAGAAACGATTTCAGCCATTTAACTTTTACCGAGTCTTTAAACGGTACCCGCCCTGGTTTGGATGGAAGCTGAATACGAGCGCACCGGGATGCGAGGGGGGGACGTTAGGGGCCAGAGCCTGACATTTGACAAGCTGGTAATTTTCGGAGGAACCTTAGAGAGGGCGCAGAGTCAGGCCTGAAGGAATGAAAGACTCTGAAAGCGGCTTCCAACACGCCCTTGGACACTGGCGCGGCATACGACGCCGCACAGGTCAAGGGCGACCCCGTTATACAACACCGAATAAGCCCCGAATATAACGGAGTACTCCTTCGCGGGCACAATTACCCTAGAGGAGGAATTAATGCAGCTTGACCGACTTCTGCAACAGAGCGTGCTTGAACAGCTTCGGGAACACTACCCTGACGAAATTGAAGTTTCTGAGCTGGAGTTGAGTGGACCCTATAGTCAAGACAATAAACCGTCGAGTTTAAGGTGGTGCCCGGTCGCGCAGCTGACCGGCGCTGCCCCAGTTTTGAGCGTGGTTTTACGCTCAACAAATTTGTCCACGATTCTTGCTCCGCCGCCGCT
>NZ_JAUQXO010000027.1:0-142912 GCF_030834625.1 Geobacter sp. | reverse complement strand
ATAGTTGACGGCGTTCTGGAGGGTGGAGGAGCTGGTGGTTCCGCCGAAGCTGAGATTGATGATCCGGACGCCGTGGTCGGCGGCGTAGGTGATGGCGCTGGCCATGCGCGAATAGGTGGCGTAGCCGGTGGAGTCCGAGATCACGAGGGGCATGATCTGGTTCTGCCAGGCCACGCCGGCAACACCGGCTGCGTTGTTGGCCAGTGCCGCCGCCGAGCCTGCCACCTTCGTTCCGTGGCCGTAGACGTCATGGGTGTCGGTGGTGTTCGTGTAGAAGTTGAAGCCGGGGAGAAGCTTGCCGGCCAGGTCGGGGTGGCTGGGATCGACGCCCGTGTCCAGGATGGCGATGTCAACGGAACTCGAGCCGGTGCTGATGTCCCACCCCGCTGGTGCGGCAATTTTGGGCAGATGCCACTGGGAGACGTAGGAGGGGTCGTTGGGGGTTGCAAGGGGTTCAGCCAGATAGTTCTCTTCGACGAATGTTACGAGGGGGTTCCTGGCGAGGGCTGCCTTGACCTTGTCGCGGGCCGCAGCGGGAACCTTGATTCTCTTTATCCGGAGCTGGGGGATTTCTTCGGCTTCCTGGGCGCCTACAACCTTCAGCACGATGTTGGAGCCGACCTTGTGGACTCCGGCCTTGAACTGGACGAGCAGTTCATCGGTTTCGAACTTCTGGGGGGAGGGGGCGGCACTCGCCAATCCTGCTGCAAGGCAGATGACTCCGAAAGTGCCAAGGTGTACCGTGATTTTTCTACAAACTCGTTTCGTGCAGCGCATACGCCACCTCCATGGGTTGAGTTTGTTTCCTTCCTCAGAAACAGACCCCCGCACCAGTGAAGGCGGGCGTTGCTCGTCGACAACCCGGCTATCCTGCCCATGGAGGCAGGACCCGTAGCTTTGCGTCCCCCGGTTACCCGGAGTTTGCCCTTTTGGAAACTTTCTTTCCTTTGCGGGATGCTCTTCGATAGCAAAAAATAAGACTTAAATCAAGGTTTAGTGATTTATGTCACAAAAAAGGCGGGTTGTGAAAAAGGGTGGGTTTGAGGAGCATCCTGCGGCTGGTGAGTAACTCGATCTCTCCGTCCCGGGAGAAGCGGCTCAGAATGCGGCTTACCGTTTCCCGGGATACCGATGCGTAGCCGGCGACGATCCGGTGGGTGAGCTTGATGGTGAGGATTTTGCCCCGCGAATCGTCGACGCCGTACTGGGTGCCGAGATACTTGAGTACGCCCCTGATCTTCTGCTCGGCGGAGCCAAAACGGGAAAGCTTCATCAGGAACCACGATTCGCGCAGCCGCGCGCAGAGGACGGCGATGATCTGGCGCAGCATCCGGTCGTTGGTGAGGATCTGGCTGTTGAACGCCGGCCTGTCAATGAGGCCGACGGTGGCATCCTCGTGGGCGATGAGGGTTGCCGGAGACGTTCGGCCGTCGAGAAGGGCCATCTCGCCGAAAAAGGCCCCCTTGCGGTGAATGGCAAGGACCTGCTCTGTGCCGTTGGCCCCGTTTTGGACCACGCGCACCTTCCCGGCAAGGACGAGATACATGTAGTTGGAGGTGTCGGCCTCATGGAGGATAGTGCGGTTTTTGGGGAAGGACCGTATTTCAATGAGCCTGCTCAGGGCGTCGATGTCTTCGGGGGGGAGGGAAGCGAAAAGGGGAATGGTGCGCAGAATGGCGGTCAGGGTGGCATGGGTGGGGGGCTGTTGGCTCGTGGAGTTCATGGTTGTGATACCTGTCCATGGTGTAGAGTTTATTCTTCAGTGACAAGTATAGCAGCCCTGATGATGAATGCTCGCGGATGGGCAGCGATGAGCGCTTGAGCCCGCGGTGCCACTTGGGGTACTATCGGGATACCTGGTTTTCGTGAAATTCTGTCCGTAAAGGATTGTCGAATGAAGATACTTCTCCACATCTGCTGTGGGCCGTGCGCTGTCTATCCGGTGGCGCAGCTCCGGGACCGGGGCGCGGCGGTTACCGGCTACTGGTTCAACCACAACATCCATCCCTACCAGGAATACGTCCGCCGCCGGGACACGGTGCGGGAGTACGCCGCCAAGGTGGGGCTCGATGTGGTCTGGCGCGACGAGTACCGGCTGGAGGAGTTCCTGGCCGCCGTGGCCCAGAACCCGGAAGACCGCTGCTTCTACTGCTACTTCTCCCGCCTGGATGCCGTTGCGGCGGCAGCGGCGGCAGGGGGCTTCGACGCCTTCACCTCGACCCTTCTCTACAGCCGCTACCAAAAGCACGATGCCATCCGCGACTGCGCCGAGCGGGCTGCCGAGCGCCATGGCGTCCGCTTCTACTACGACGACTACCGGAGGGGGTGGCAGGAGGGGATCCGTGTGTCTAAGGAGTTGGGGCTCTACCGCCAGCAGTACTGTGGCTGCATCTACAGCGAGAAGGAGCGGTACCACCCCCGGGAGGGAGAGAAGTGATGCATGGTCTCGGCAGGTCGCTCATCGTCTTCGGGCTCATCATCGTCGCCGTGGGGGTCATCCTCATCTTTGCCGGCAAGATCCCCTGGGTTGGCCGGCTCCCCGGAGACATCTACGTGAAGCGTGGCAACTTCACCTTCTACTTCCCCCTCGCCACGAGTATCCTCATCTCCGTGATCCTATCCCTCATCCTCTGGCTTTTCAGGAAATGACAGTCTATTGTTAAAATACCTCAAGTTTTGTCCCTGGTCTCCGATACATGCTACAGCGGCTCAACCTGAAAAACCGGTTTTGAATAACACGGAGCAACGGAGCACCCGGAGTAAGATCAATGCGTTAAAAGCCTGATCTCAGTTATTGGCAGAAAATTGCTCATGCTTTCAAGCTTAAAGGTTTTCTCCGTGTGCTCCGTTGCTCAGTGTTATTCCAGAAGTATTTCCCGAATGGAGGTCCCCGTGGCGGTCAACAGCATGAATGCGGTCTTTCTTGAGGTTATCGAGTGGTTCGACGACAGCGGCCGGGAGATGGTCCGCCGCATCCCCGCCGAAGGGTCGGCGGAGATCAAGTTCGGCGCCCAACTGGTGGTGCGGGAGAGCCAGCGGGCGGTCTTCTTCAAGGACGGCAAGGCCGCCGACTGCTTCGGACCGGGGCGGCATACTCTCACCAGCGCCAACCTCCCGATCCTCACGAAGATCTTGGCGCTCCCCTGGGGGTTCACCTCCCCCTTCCGCTGCGAAGTCTGCTTCGTGGGGATGCACACCTTCACGGACCTGCGCTGGGGAACCAAGGAGCCGGTGGCGTTCCGGGACAGCCGCTTCGGCATGGTGCGCCTGCGGGCCTTCGGCACTTACACCCTTCGGGTAACTGACCCTGAGCTTCTGGTGAACGCCCTGGTGGGGACCCGGGGGCTTTACACCGCCGCCGAGCTGGAGGAGTTCTTCCGGGACATCATCGTGGCGCGGCTGAACGACTACCTGGGGGAGACCATCGACACGGTCCTCGATCTCCCGGCCCGCTACGACGAGACGGCCGCGGCCCTCAAGGGGCGGCTTGCCACCGATTTCGGCGGCTTCGGCATCGAGCTGGCCGAGCTTTATGTGAACGCAGTCACGCCGCCGCCGGAGGTCCAGAAGGTCATCGACGAGCGGAGCTCCATGGAGGCGGCCGGTGACGTGGACCGCTACCTGAAGTTCAAGGCGGCCCAAAGCCTGGAAAAGGCGGCGTCGGCCGAGGGTGGAGGCGAGGCGTCCCAGGGGATGGGGCTCGGCCTTGGCGCCGGCCTCGGCATGATGCTTCCCGGCATGGTGGCCAGCGCCATGGGGGGAGGTGCGGCGAAGCCGGTACCGGCCGTCGGCGGGGGGTGCCCCAGCTGTGCGGCCACGCTCGTGGCAGGGGCCAGGTTTTGCCACCAGTGCGGCGCAGCCGCAGGGGCCGGCTTCTGTGCCGGCTGCGGCAAGGAGCTGGCCAGCGATGCCCGGTTCTGTCCGGAGTGCGGACGGCCCGCCGGGGGATAGCCGGTGACCATATCCTGCCCCCAATGCGGCGCCCCGGTTGAGGCTCGCACCGAAACCCGCTTCCACCACTGCCCCTTCTGCACCTCCTCTTTCGTGGCGGAGCACGGGGTCGGCATCGCCGAGTACCAGATGACTCACGGGCGCGACGACCGGGTGGCCTGGAGCGCCCTGGCCTCGGTTCTGGAAGGGGAGGGGGCCGATCCATCGGTGGAGCGGGGCGGCTGCGAGTATCTCGTGGCCCCCTTCTGGCTTTCCCGCTCCGGCGGGGGAAGGCGCCTCATTCCGGCCCTTCGGCACCCCTGGTTTGGGGAAGCGCCCATCGCCCTTCCGGGGGGCGATCTCATCTTTGTGCCGGAGGGAAGCAATTTCACCCCTCCCGACATTCCCGTTGCCGAGGCCCTGGGGGATGGGGCCGGTCAGGAGCCCGGCTCCCTGACCCTCGTTCATCTTCCCCTCTATCTTCTCACCTGCCGCGTCGGCGGCAGCGATTGCCGGGCCGTGGTTTCGGCGGTGGACCGCCGGACGTATCTGCTGGATGCCCCACCGCGCCGTGCCTTTACGCTTCCGCTTCGTCACGTGGCGCTGGTGGCGGGGTATGCCCTGCTGCTCGTCATCGTGGGTCTGGCGGTGAAGAATCACCTTCACCGGGCCGTCGCCTTTGCCGTCATCTTTGGTGTTTCGTATCCTTCCCTGCACTCATTCCTCCGGCGGGAGGCCTGAATGGCCGAGCAGCAGACCGTCACCATCTCCTGTCCCCAGTGCGCAAGCCCCTTCTCCTTCCGTGAAGGGGACCGCAATGCCCCGTGCCCGTCCTGCGGCACCTCTCTTGCCGTTTCCGGCGAGGCGGGGATTTCCCGCTTCTGGATCGAGGAGCGGACCGACCTGGCCCAGGCCCGGGCCAATGCCCGCCGGGCCGTGGCCGCGGCCGGCGGCGACCCCCGGGTGGTTGAACGGCTCCGGTTCGAGGGAGGCGAGCTCTGCTTTCTCCCCTTCTGGCGGCTGCGGGGCCACGCCGCCGGCTGGCTCTGGACCGAGCGGGAAACGGTGGTGCGGGAAGAGGTGTACGACGAGAACGGCATGAAGATGGTGCGGGAGGTGCGGGGTCCCAACGAGCGCGCCACCGAGAGCGTCATGGTGGCGGTGGACTACAGCTCCCCCGCCTGTGATGTCTCACGCTTCGGCCTGCGGGGGATCGCCGTGGCCAGCGCCGTCCTCCCCCTTCAGGGGATGGATTTTGCCCTTGTCTCCCAACGGGGGACGGTGTTCGACCCGGTAAAAGGTCCCGACGAGGTGCGGCGGGAGGCGGTGGCCCAGGCCCGGGCCCGGGGCGGGGGGAAGGGGGTGCTCCGCTCCACGGGGCGTCTCTCCCTCTGCGGCGAGCGTCTTGCCCTCATCTCCTACCCGGTCTGGAGTCTCACCTTCGCCCGGGGCGAAAGGCTCTATCCCGTCACCATCGACGGGGTGAACGGCCGGGTTCTGGCGGGGCGGCTTCCGGGGGCGGCGCGGCTGACGGTCCTGCGTCCCCTCCTTTCGGTGACGCTTCTGGTGTTCGCCTTCACGGTCCATCACCTGCTCGGCGCAGCCGGTGCCGTGGGGTTCCTGGGCTGGCTGGCATCCAACGGCGGGCTCTCGACGGAGCGGCTTGCCGCCTGGTTTTTCGCCCTTGTGGAGCGGCGGGGGGAGGTGGATCTTGGCTGACCGGCACGACCTGCGCGTCATTCCCCTCCGTTGCCCGGCGTGCGGCACTGATCTCACCGCCGGCGGCGAAGACGTCATCTTCCCCTGCCGATCGTGCGGCACCTACCGGGAACTGGTGGGGGAGGAGCTGGTGCTGCGGGAGATTGTCCACACGGCCGGTCCTGACCTGGACGTTCCCCCGGCGGCGCGGCGGGAGATGGAACGGCTTCCCTTCTGGGTATTACCCTTCCGGGCGACCACGGTCGGCGGTGAAGTGGCCACCCTGCGGGAGTACCTGGCCCTGGCGGGCTCCATCACACAACTTTCCCCGGGCCGGGGTGAGAAGCCTCCCCTTGTCTTCGTCCCGGCATTCGCCGCCAAGTCCGTGTCGCTTCTCAGGGCCGGCCGGCTCCTGACTCTCCGCTCCCCCGCCCTGGGCCGTTCCGCCGGCGTCCCTGCGCGCATGGCTCCCATCGTCTTCCGGGAGGCCGACGCCCGGGCCCTGGCCGAAGCGGTGGTGCTTGCCACGGTGGCCACGGAGCGGCGCGTGAACCAGCGGTTCCTCGAATCTTTCGTCGTCCGCTGCGGGGCCGGCCGGCTCCTCTCGATCCCCTTCGACGACCGTGAGGGGAGGCTCCATCAGCCTGATCTTGACCTGGAGATATAGGGAGATAGAGGGTTGTCTTTTCCTTCATTCCTGCTACCTTTAATCCGTGTGATAACTGACCATTAAGGAGGATCCGACGATGATCGAACTTATCGAGAAAACGATTTTGGCCGGCCTGGGGGTCATGTCCCTCTCCCAGAAGAAGGCCGAGGAGTTTGTGACTGAACTGAAGGATAAATACAAGGTGGGGGAGGACGAGGGGAAAGCGATTCTGGAGAAGCTCCAGAATGTGGCCAAGGATGCAAAGGAGCGCGTCGGCGAGATGGCCGACATGGAGGTGAAGCGGGCCATCGAGCGGTTCGGCCTCGTCCCCCGCGAGGAGTACGACCGCCTCGTGAAGCGGGTGGAGGCCCTGGAGGCGAAGCTCGCCAGCACCGACCCCGGCACTGAATGCTGAGCTTCATCCACATCAACCGCAACATCCGGAGCCTGAGGCGCTACCGGCAGATCGTCCGGGTCCTCTTCAAGTACGGCTTCGACCATGCCCTGGAGCTCATGGGGCTCTCCCGGTTCGTGGCCCGGGGACGCAAGTTCTTCCGCCGGCCGGCGTCTGAGCTTGCCCTCCTCTCGCCGGCCGAGCGGATGCGTCTTGCCCTGGAGGAGTTGGGACCTACCTTCGTCAAGCTCGGTCAGATCCTCTCCACCCGTCCCGATGTGATCCCCCGCAGCTTCATCCAGGAATTCGCCAAGCTCCAGGACCAGGTCCCGTCGTTCCCCTTCGAGGCGGTGGAGAATCAGATCCGCAAGCATCTGGGGCGCGAGCCGTCCGCGTGCTACTCCTTCATCGATCCCGAGCCCCTGGCCGCCGCTTCCATCGCCCAGGTCCACCGGGCCCGGCTCGTCTCCGGCGAGGAGGTGGTCATCAAGGTCCGGCGTCCCGGCGTGGTGGGGATGGTGGAGACCGACATCGACGCCATGATGGGGCTTGCGGTTCTGGCCGAGCGGCATCTCCCCGGAAGCGACCTCTACGACCCCGTGGGGCTCGTGAAGGAATTCGCCCGGACCATCCGGCGGGAGATGGACTTTTCCCGCGAAGGGCACACCATCGGCAAGTTCGCCGAGAACTTCGCCGGCGACCCGACCCTCCACTTCCCCACGGTCCACTGGGATCAGACCGCCCGCGGAGTCCTGACGATGGAGTATATCGACGGGATCAAGGTCTCCGATACTCCTGCCCTGGAGGCGGCGGGCCTCGACCGCAGGCTCATCGCCCTGCGCGGTTCTGACGCCTTCCTCAAGATGGTCCTCACCCACGGCTTTTTTCACGGCGACCCCCATCCGGGCAACGTCCTGATCCTCCCCGACAACGTTATCTGCCTTCTGGACTACGGCATGGTGGGGCGGCTCGACGCCCAGCTCAAGGGGTACCTGACCGATCTCCTCCTGGCAATCCTCCAGCGGAACGTGGACGAGGTGATCTCGCTGCTCCTCTACTCGGGGGACATCACCGACACCCTCGACACCCGGGCCTTGAGGCGGGACCTGTCGGGGCTCATCGACAGTTACTACGAGGTGCCGCTCCAGGAGATCGAGGTGGGGCGTGTGCTCCTGGAGTTCCTGGAGGTGATCACCACCTACCAGATCCGCTTCCAGCCCGATCTGATGCTCCTGGCCAAGGCCCTGATCGCCATCGAGGGGATGGGGCGGGAGCTGGACCCCGCTTTCGACATGGTGGAGCACCTGCGTCCTTTCATGAAAAAGGCCATGCGGGAACGGGTTTCGCCGAACCATCTCATGCGCGAGATGGGCTCCCACCTCTTCTCCTACGTGACCCTGTTCCGCAATCTCCCCCGAGACCTCAAGGAATTCCTCAACCGGATCAACCGCAACAAATTCAAGATCGACCTGGAGCACCGGGGGCTCGACCGGGCCCTCAAGGACTTCGACAGGTCGATCAACCGCCTCTCCTCCAGCCTCATCATCGCCGCCCTCATCATTGGCTCCTCCATCGTCATGCAGACCGACAAGGGGCCGAAGATCTTCGAGTTCCCCGTCTTCGCCTTCATGGGCTACACCATCGCCGGCTTCATCGGCCTCTGGTGGGTCATCGCCATTATCCGCTCCGGGAGACTGTAGCGGCGTTGCCATTGTTGCAGAAATGCAACATCGGCCGTTGCGCACGAACCACATCGGTAGCGCCGCCGTCCCGCAGGAAATGGGGTCTTTATTTTGTAACTAGCAGAAAAAATTGAATATATGTGTTTTGTTACGGTTGGCCCGGTAGTTGCTCAGTAGAAGGAAAGTAAGCATGCTGAATAACTTTCCGGGAGCCCGCCATGGCCTTGCAAAAGACGCTGAAAGACAAAGTAACCTTCACCGGCATCGGGGTCCATTCGGGCCGGGAAACCACCGTGACACTTCGCCCTGCCGAGGCGGGGACCGGCATCGTCTTCCACCGGGTAGACCTCGCCCCCGCCGTATCCATCGAGGCAATCGCCGCCAACGTGGTCAATACCCGCCTCAGCACCACCATCGGCAGGGGGGGCGCCACGGTCTCCACGGTGGAGCACCTGATGGCGGCCCTTGCCTCCTGCGGCGTCGACAACGCCCACGTGGACATCGACGGCGCCGAGGTGCCGATCATGGACGGGAGCGCCGCACCCTTCGTGGCGGCCATTCGACGGGCCGGCGTGAAGATTCTGTCGCGGCCGAAAAAGTATCTGGTGGTGAAGAAGCCGGTCACCGTGGCCGACGGCGACAAGAAGGTCACTATCATCCCGTCCCGGTACTTCAGGATTTCCTTCGACATGCGCTTCAACCACCCGGCCGTGGCGAACCAGTACCTGACCATGCGGTTCGACGAGGAGGGGTTTGCCGCCGCGTTCGCCCCGGCGCGCACCTTTGGTTTCCTGGCCGAGGTGGAGATGCTCAAGGCTAACGGTCTGGCCCGGGGCGGCTCCCTGGAGAACGCCATCGTCATCGGTGACGACGGGGTCCTGAACCCCGAGGGACTGCGTTTTGCCGACGAGTTTGTCCGCCACAAGATCCTCGACACCGTGGGTGACCTGACGCTGGCCGGCTACCCGATACTTGGCCACGTAAAGGCCACCAGGAGCGGCCACGACATGAACCACCGCCTCGTCACCGAGCTCCTCGCCCGCACTGATTGCTGGAAGCTTGTGGAATTCGGGGAGCGGAAAGGGGATCAGGAAGTTGCAATACCGCTGGTGGTGCCTGATTTGGCGTGGTCCAAGGGGTAGCTGGTAGAAAATAATTTCAGATGTAAAAAGGCCCCGGAGGATGTTCCTTCGGGGCCTTTTTTCTGCTGATAGGTTGCAGGGAGCGCTCTCAAGGGGTTAGAGGTGAGACCGTTTGATTGCAAAAATTAGTATTGAGATTAGCGCAGCATATTGAAATAAATGCATACATATGCTTGACAATCGGACACTTGATGAGGCTTATTCTTAAGGCCTTGAAATGAATCGGCAGCCTGGCGCTCGCAGCAACTACAAGGAAAGATGGTTGATTCCTCCCGTCGGGTGTCCGGACCTCTGCCATCTCACCTTAGCAGCATATTTCTAAATACTCACTGTCCCCACAATCGATAATGACCCCTAATGGGGTCGCAATCTGTTCTTTAACAAACGGTGACAGATTCAGGAGAGAGCTACACCATGGAAATTATCAACACGCGAGTGGAACGAGTTAGGCGTCTGGTTGCCATTATTGCTATTGCAGTATCGTTTTATTACCTCTACTGGCGTGTATCGGAGACCTTCAACCCGAATGCCCTAGTATTCTCCTGGACACTCTTTATCGCGGAACTCTACGGTACACTGACGACAATCTTGCTTTACTTCATGGTCTGGAAGATCCCTGTTCGTGTGAGCCCACCCCCATTACAGAATCGCACGGTCGATATCTTCATCCCAACCAAAAACGAGTCTACTGCAATTCTCCGGAAAACGCTCATCGCGTGCACAAAAATCCGCTACCCCCATCGGACGATGGTCCTGGATGATGGGAACCGTCCCGAGGTAAAGGCATTATGCGAGGAGTTGGGCTGCGTCTATCTTGCTCGTGAGGACCACCGTGGTGCCAAAGCAGGCAACCTGAATTACGGGTTGAAGCATTCTTCAGCGGAATTCATCGCAATTTTCGATGCAGATCACGTTCCTCTCTCGAACTTTATTGACCGGACTATCGGCTATCTCCGGGATGAAAAGATTGCATTCGTTCAAACTCCTCAAGAATTTTATAATATTGACTCGTTCCAGCACAGGACAGACAGGAAAAAGAAAACAATTTGGGGTGAGCAGTATCTGTTTTTTTCAGTTATCCAACCAGGAAAAGACTATTGGAACTCGGCGTACTTCGTTGGCAGTTGTGCCCTCTTAAGGCGCAAGGCGCTTGACGATGTGGGAGGTTTTGCAGAAGTTTCGATTACAGAGGACATGCTGACATCAATTCACCTACATGCCAAAGGATGGTCATCAGTCTATCACAATGAAAATCTCGCTTATGGAGTTGCTGCTGAAACTATTCTGCCATTTCATATCCAACGGCAGCGATGGGGGATAGGCAACTGGCAGATTTTCTTCAAAGCGAATCCTTTTTTTGTTCGTGGCTTAACCTTGCCTCAACGAATCAGCTATATTTCGTCCATGACGTATCCGCTTGAAGGACTTCAGAAGATCGTATTTTACCTCACGCCGCCGATCGCCCTCTTTACGGGTGTGCTTCCTATGCGAGCGCTTGATATTAATTATTTGCTCCATTTTGCTCCTTATTTCCTCATCTCAATCTTTGCATTCAATGAAATGGGCAGGGGATATGGTGGCCAGCTCATGCTTGAGCAACAAAGTATGGGGAAGTTTTTTACGTACCTGAAGTCCCTATGGCTTTTCATGTTCCGTAAATCACGTAATGAATTCAAAGTAACACCAAAAGGTGAAGACAAAAATGAACGAACTCCCTATGGACTGATAATTCCACAAGCCCTTGTTTTCATGATCAGTTTTGTGGCAATTATCTTTTCGATCATTCAGGTAATATTCGGAGGGCGTCAAGATAATTTCATCATAGCGGTGAACTGCTTCTGGGCCCTTTATAACAGCGGGTTGGCTATGGCCATAATCCAATACGACTACAAGAAGCTCTTTCAACGTCGGAGTGCTTTCAGGATGCCCGACGCAATACTTGTCAAGTATAAGAGGGAAGAGGTTTACGCTTCAGAAGCAAATAGTCGTGAGAATGAACTCTACCAATTTGCTGTTGCGGACAACCTTACCGAACACGGCGCATCATTGATCTGCATTGGGCAGATTCCTTCAGGTAATCAGCTTTCAATGGAGTTGATGACGCCTGGCAGTAGCCTCCGTGCTACAGGGAACGTCATGCATTTGAAAAGTATCCCTGGCGACGATCAGCCCATATCTCAACTGGGAGTAAGATTCAGTGGTCTGTCGCCTGACGTGAAAGACTTTCTGACCCATTATCTTCATGAAGCTGCAGTTGTGAAGTATATGAAAGAGCTACGAACCCGTTACAAAACCTATATTGAGCGACGTTTAATGGGCGATCGGAATGCCTTGGAACGTGCTTACCGTGCGCTGGGCTACCTTCCGGTATCCATAACAATTGGAGACAAAGAAACCTACTGCGTTCTCAAGGATGTATCCGAAACAGGGGTTTTGCTGGCAATCATAGACGCACTTGAAGTTGGGAACACTATCATTGCAAAGGTAATCCTCGGCAGCAAAAGCCTGTTCCTGAAAGGAGTTGTCGTTCGGGAAGTACTACAACAAAATGGTGATTTTTTAGAGCATCTCTATGGCGTAAGGCTTGATGAATCGTCCAAGACGGAAGTTAAACATATACTTGCTATTGCAGATAAAATTGGGGGATTTGTACAAGGATGACTTTTGGCGTATTCCATAACCATAAGCTACTTTGGCTAATACTTATATGTAACGTCTTATTTATTTCATGGGATATTGGTTATAATTCTCCATCGCATGATGAAGCACTGATGTTGGAGATGGGAAAGCAAATTGTAGAACGTCAGCCATGCCCACTCTGTCCGCAGCACACTGGATCAGTTTTTATACAGCCGATATTTGTTTACCTTGGAGATATGGCTTATGGGCTGAATGGAGCCAGATTAGTCAGCACTTTTTTTGGGATGCTTCTTCTTGTCAGCGTTTATGTCTCGACTTATAAGTTATATTCTCAGAAAGTGGGTTATTTTGCTGCAATTATTTTGATGAGTACTGGTACGTGTGTCTATCTTTCAAAGCTGGCTACTTACGATATAGTAGCTGCTTTATTCCTTTCGGTATCTTATTTGACGACAATTCTGAGTTTACAAGATACAAGCAATAATAAGAGAAAACATTTTTTGTTTTTGTCAGCACTCACTCTGTTTATAGCAGGAATAACAAAGTATACGGTTGCCATATTCTGGCTTCCTTTCATGGTTTATATATTCAAGAAAAACCAAGCAAAGCAATTTTTCCCATATTTTTTTCTGCCATTTATAGTAATGATTGCGGTTTATTTGTATTTAGCATTTATTCCAGCTTTAGGAAGTCTTTCTGGGAGTACTTCAGGTCTCTATCGTCAGGGCCGTTTAAGTGCTAGTGATATAGGTAGCAGAATATATTATTGGTTGGCTATTCCATATTTATTGGCAATATTCGGCTTTTACCACAAAAATGTGCAATGGCGAAAAACAGTAATTACGTGGCTCTGTTTTTCATTGCCCATTCTGTTACTTCACTTGCTTACAGGTGACAGTCGGTCAATAGAAAAAAATGTCATATTTGCCCTCATTTTTGTGGTTCCGGCTGCAGCAATAGGTGTTGACCATATGGGAAACATCTTTTCCGTGGAGTCCAGAGGTAATTGGGTAAAAAACTTTTTTTGCATTCTTGTTTTAATAGTTGTTTGGGCTTTTGGATTGAATCAGCTACGGTGGCTTGAACATCAATTCCCGAATTTGTCACCAGTTTTGGCGTATATGAAAAACAACGGATTTGATGGAATGACTATCGTCCTTGAGACTGATTATGGGAATCCGGAGGTTTTATACCAGTATGGTTTGAGAGAACGTTTTCCTCATGCTAAGTATTTTTCGACTTCAAGATATTCGTCCAGCGACCGTCTTGATATAGTTGGTCGGCAACGGCCCGATTTCATCATTTTTGACGAATATTATTCAGCTGAGTCGCTGCTCACTAAAAATAAAAGATACGAAAGATTACCATATGCTCCTGCTGCATCGTTTTCAATTCCACTGCCATGGGGAAAACAGGCAATTCAGATAGTTAAAAGGAGGTAGGAAATGATCAGATTAATAATAGTGTCGAGTTTGGCCGTCACTCTTTTCTCAGGAGCTCTTTCCGCCTATGCAATTGAAGGGTATCCAGGGAAGACATGGGGCGACTTGCGACATGAAATGCCAATTTCGGGAGATACCAAAGAAAACACTATTTTTGATAGTTGGATTGAGCAAGGAGTGTATTGGCTCAAGTGGAATGACATCATGCTGAATACCTATGGCATCGTTCGATTTAAATGGGATGAACAGGCATCGCCCTGGAATAACACGGTAGGACCCGGTGTAGGCATTGCACTAGAAAAATTCTTTCCGCAGGGTCTATTTGTTCGGACTGGGGTGGAATTCATGTTTGACCAGCAATACGAGACCGGTCGCACAGACACAAAGGGCGTGGTCTATTTGAACTGGTATGGTTGGTGGGATTTAAAAAAGTGATTATTTGCTGAAGGCGGTCATAGATGATAGCCAATATTATTACTCTTTCTCGACTTGTTTTGCTCTATGTCACCCTCTATATCGTCTCCTTAAATTCTTTATCGCTTCATATATGGGCATTACTCCTTACCTTTGTTCTCATGGTGTTTGATGCTCTTGATGGTATGGCCGCCCGTCACTTTAATGTTGAATCCGAATTTGGCAGCGTTTTTGATATAGTCATGGATCGTATAGTCGAAAGTTGCTACTGGATTTTCTTTGCAACTCGAGGTGTGATTCCGGTTGCCATTCCCATAATAATAATCAGCAGGGGGTTTGTTACTGATGGTATCCGTAGTGTGGCTTTGGCGCAAGGGATGACCGCCTTCGGTGAGCGATCTATGCAAAAAACCAGACTTGGCAGGTTTATAGTAACATCACGATTAAGTCGTGGGATGATAAATTTTTTGAAGATACTTTCTTTCCTCATGCTGATTCTTCTTGATGCTCTTAACTTGCCAAACGCTGGGGGACTGATTAATCCTGACTACCATACGTCCCTCAGGGGGATTGGCATCTGGACTGTCTATGTGACTGTAGCGTTCTGTGTTATTCGTGGCCTTCCAGTGATATATGAAAGCCAAAACCTGATATTCCCTAAGGAAAATAATGAGGCGTGAGATCCTTGCAGTTTTCGATCTTGACGGCACGCTTACTACCGGTGTGTCGCTTGATAGGGGCTTTGGCAAGTTTCTGCTTGAACAGGGTAAGCTTAGCTTCACCCCATTGCTGTTCTACGCGGCCTATTTTCTAGCCATGATGCCCTTTGATCCGGTTGCTGCCGTAAAAAGAAACAAATATTATCTCCGGGGAATGACAGAAAGGAGTCTCAAAGAATTAGCTGAGGTCTTCATTAATCGCTATCATAAGGGTCTTCTTGCCGATCACGCGTACACATTACTTGACTCTCACAGGCGTGCCGGACATACAAACGTCCTTTTAACCGGAGCCCTAGACCTTGTAGTCAGTCAACTCATTAACAAGCTTGATCTGCCGATTGACCGATATTTCGCGACTGAATTGTATGAAGAAAACGGAGAACTTTCAGGGAGAATACGAGGGGCGCATTATTACGGCGACACGAAGGCCCGGCTGGTAATGGAGCTTGCCAGCCTGACAGGAGCAGATCTTTCCAAGTCGTTCTGCTACGCTGACTCGTTCAGTGATGTCCCAATGTTGCAGCTGTTCGGGAATCCTGTGGCGGTAAATCCCGACAAAAAGCTGGCCGTGGTTGCCCGGGAGCGCTCCTGGTGCATAGTGTACACATAAAGGCTATCTACTGGCTCTTCTCCTCAGAATGCCCAGGCCAATCAGGCTTGCGCTAAAGAGCAGCAAGGTTGAGGGTTCCGGAACCGGGACCACCTCCATGGGGGGTAAATCAATCGGAGTCACATCGATATTTACTGTTGCAAATCCTCTGTTATCGTCAACTGCATCACTAAAAGCGTCATCGTTAAAGCCCAACCAGATATTACCGCTCAGGTCGCTCTTAATAATGGTGTCTGTCCCTATGGCAAAAAAATCAAGAGGATTGAAAGGTTCCATAAGGTCTAAAGGATCTGATGAGTCTATGGCAGGAATTAAATTACCTATATATCCAATCAACTGACCATGTTGATAATTCTTCAGAAACTCGTCATTTAGGAATTGCTCATCACCCCATGCAGACGTATCTAGACCTTCCGGTCCAAATTCTGCCCAACCGTAAATTAACTCCTCATCACGAATAGTCCAAGAGCCGAAGGCGCCAAAGAATTTGGCAGATAGTGATGGAGAAAGAAGTATCCCGGTGTCCATCCATAAGGTTCCTGTTGAAACATCTAAAGTTCTTGTGTAGAGAGTTGCATTTGATGTTGAAACCATCATTGCCACCAACAAAAACACCGATAATATTAATGCTTTCATGTTTATCTCCCCTCCAATATTCCCTAATTCATTGAAACCACGGCATTAGTATCAAGCCGAAACCGGCGATTACTATTCTTAGTATAGCCGTCCGGGATGACATGGGCAAGGGCCCTGGCGGCTTCAGATCTTCACCAGCTCATACTCCCGCGTCCCCACGCCGATCTTCTCGGCATGTTCCAGCTGCACTTCCCAATCAATATCCGGATGGACACCGCGGAACTTGTCCTCCCCCGGCTCGTGGCCGCTTTCCAGGGCCGTGTTCTGGTTCCCTACGGCATTGTTGACCAGATCGGCGCAGGCCTGATCCAGGGCTACCGGGTCGGTGGAGGCGCAGATACCGATGTCGTTCACGATGGGTGCGTCGGCGTGGCCGTAGCAGTCGCAGGCTGGGGAGACCTGGGTGATGAAGTTGAGGAAGAGTGTTTTCTTCTCCTTCCCGGCAACGGCTCCCTTGGCGAATTCGGCCATCTTTTTCATGACGAGATCAGCGGCCTCGTTCCACTGAATCTGGACCGCCTTGGTGGGGCAGACAGTGATGCAGCGGCTGCAGCCGGTGCAGAGGGCTGCATCGAGCTTCGCCTTCCCTTCGATGATGGCGATGGCGTCGTGGGCGCATGCCTTGATGCAGAGGGAGCAGCCGGTGCAGTATTCCTCGGCGATTTGCGGGGCCACGGTTGAGTGCTGGGTCATCTTCCCCTGGCGGCTGGCACATCCCATGCCGAGGTTTTTTAGAGCGCCGCCGAATCCGGTCAGCTCATGACACTTGAAGTGGGAAACCGCCACCAGGGCGTCGGCCTCGGCGATGGCGGAACCGACGGGAACCGTTTTGAGAATATCGCCGCCTACCTCCACCATGGTTGCCGAGTTCCCCCTGAGGCCGTCGCACATGACAAGGGGGGCGCCGACCACTGCGTAGGCGAAGCCGTTTTCTATGGCGCAGGTGAGCGCCGAGACCGCCTCCTTCCGCTCGCCGGGATAGAGGGTGGACGAGTCGGTGAGGAACGGCCTGGCACCGCATCCCTTGATTTCTTCCACCACCCGCCGGACAAAGATGGGGCGGATGAAGGTGTGGTTTCCCCGTTCGCCGAAGTGGACCTTGACCGCCACGAGATCTCCCGTGGCGATCCGCTCCCTCACCCCTGCCAGGATCATGAGCTTGCCGATCTTGGTGAAGAGGTTTTCCTCGTGGCCGGCCCGCATATCGGCAAAATAGACTGTGCTCGGCATAGTCGTGTCCTCCTTGAATCGTAAGTCTTTGCGACCGTGTGACGCTAACACAAGGGGCGCATGTTTTCAACGATTTGGCGTTTTCGTGGCGGCCTCCCCTTGCAGTTGGGCAAAAATTTGTTATTTTACTCATTAACAATTCACGTGCGCAGTCCGGGGGATTCCATGAGTGATACGCAACGACAGCCCGAAATCTGGCTGATGGGATTGGGATGTGATGAGGAACGTTCGGCGAAAGTGCGCGATTACCTGACCCACGCGGGGTACCGGGTGGTCTGCCGGGGTATTGACGACTTTGCCGACGGCAAGCCCCTCGGGGTGGTTCTTGACCTCTCGCCGTTCTCCAAGGACGGGTGGGGGATTCTACTCGACATCAAGAACAACTCGGCCACCCGCGACGTGCCAATCCTGCCGGTTTTCCTCAGCCAGGAGGGGAAGGTGGGAGGGGTGTTCCGGGCCGCCGGCTTCTTCACCCTCCCCGTCGACCCTGATTACCTGATGAAGAAGCTGACGGTGCTCGGGCTCACGGAGGAGGCCGACACCTGGGACCTGCAGGTCATGGTGGTGTCAAAGCGGGGCGAAGAGCACCTGGCCAAGGCGGTAACCTCCCTCGGCTTCGAGGTGGTGAATGCCTACACCGGCACCGAGGCGGTTGCCCTCGCCACCATCGGCCGCCCCTTCATGGTTTTTTGCTCGGTGATGCTTCCCGACATGTCGGCCTTCGAGCTCATGGAGCGCTTCCGCCTCTTTCCCCAGGTTCGTAACGTTCCGTTCTTCGTGCTGGTCAAGGACGCCATGAAGGAGGGGGAGAAGACCGCCCTCAGCCGTCAGGTGGAGCACCTGGTCAGGAAAAAGGAGATGACGCGGGAGGAATTCGTGGCGCACCTGCGGCGGCGGGGGTGATGCAATTTTTTTCTAAAGTTTTTTCCGCGCCTGCCGATCAGTATTATCAAGAGCAGGCATTCGAGGTTCGAAAGGAGGCGCAGGTCGAAACAGCGGTCCACAAAACATAGCTGTAGCACCTGAGGCAGGTTCGCGCCTGCCTGACAATCCGGCTAGTGCCGGGTCGACACCGTCTCGAGAAAAGGCTGCAGGGCAATCGCCCATGCAGCCTTTTCGCATTCTGGATGCGATGCTCTCCGAAGCGCGTGGAAAACCGGGCCGTCTACAGTACCTTGCGCCCCTGGATGATCCGCACGAGCACCACAATAATGGCAATGACGAGCAGAATATGGATCAGGCCGCCCATCGTATATGACGAAACCATACCTAACAGCCACAGCACTATCAGAATCACGCAGATTGTCCAGAGCATGATGTCCTCCCCCCGCAGCTGCCTCTGCAGCGCCGAAATGGACTGCCGGAACCGGCCGTGAATTCGGCCGGGCTACGCGGTCACTTTACAACCAGGTCGTTTTCCACCGCTTTGACACCTTCGACGCTTCCCGCCACCTCTCCTGCCTTCTTGACGCTCTGCGCCGAATCGACAAACCCGCTCAACTGAACCGTCCCTTTGAACGTCTTGACATTGATCTGCAGTGTTTTCAGCGATGGCTCCTCAAAGATGGCGGTTTTCACCTTGGTTGTGATGACGGAGTCATCGATATACCCTCCGGTGCTTTGCTTTGTTTGTGTGGCTGCGCACCCCAGAAAAGCAGCCATCAGCCCGATGCAGACCATGAATTTCAAGATCCGATACAGTTTTTCCATGTTGCTTTCTCCTTTCAATGCCTTATTGTGCTGTCTGGACGCATCAAGTTTACCTCCCACTGCCGACCTGTCAATAATTCAGGGTGGTTACGCATCAAAAAGCACATGAAAGACTATGCAGAATCATATTGTTTCCTCCAGATGCTTCAAGGTCTTTTCCAGAATGTCATTGTTGACCCCCATGCCGAGATAACCGGTCTGTCCGTAGGTGTCGTAGTTCGCCACCTTTTCCGCCAGATCGTCTATCTCGGCTTCCCTGGCATGGAATCTGTCCTGGTTTTCAATGATCCAAAAGATGCGCTCCGCCAGATAATCCGGCAAATCCTGTTCGTTTCGGGCCTGTTCAGTAACGGATTGCAGTTCTTCAAATGCAGTCATCCCTATTCCTCCAGCCAGCGCAGCGTCCGTTTGATGTCTTCATGGTCGTACGCCCATTTACAGCAGCCTGTTTCGGCGTAGATATCGTACTCCCGGACCTGGGCAACGAGGATTTCGACCAGATACTCCTTCCCCTGATAGCTCTCGGGGTTTCTCGCCACCATAAGGACGGGATCGGCGAGCCATTTCGGCAGATCGTGGTGGTCATACTGCTCAACGGTTACCTCTTCCAGTTCTCTGAATATGTCGTTCATTTCGCACCGCCTTCCTTATCCGCGCCGCGCACGGAGAATAGTTCCCACTTCAGACCAGTCCACTTCAGGGGTCATGTGGCACCACGACAATCGGATCGATTGTTCCACATTCTCGGACGATAGCCCCATTGCCGTCAGGACATGGCTTGGCGTATGAGTATGTGAGGTGCATGCCGAGGTGCTGGAGACGGCGATAACATTCTTTAGGGCTTTGATTGCCAGTTCAGAATTGATCCCCGGCAGTGAAACATTGAGTACATGGGGCAGCGTATATTCTTCAGCGCCGTTCTGTTCCGCGCCAAGCGCCGAGAACGTTGCCAGGGCCTTTTCGCGGAATGCCTGACAGTGCGCAATCCGCTCGCCGTTGTTTCGCAGCGCAAGCTTTGCCGCCTCTCCGAGGCCGGCAATGAGGGGAACCGGCAGCGTGCCGGGACGTAGCCCCTGCTCCTGTCCGCCGCCGAACACCAGCGGGCGAAGCGGGGGGAATTGGCGGTCATACTTGCGGGCAATGAGGGCGCCAACACCTTTGGGGCCGTATATCTTGTGGCCGCTTAGGGAGATGAGATCGATGCGCGGGTGGCGGAGCTGCTCCAATTCCTTGCCGAACCCCTGGGCGGCATCGACATGCCACCAGATGTCACGGTTCGCTAGAATATCCGCAACCTCCGCCAGCGGTTGGAGCACACCGGTCTCATTGTTTACCTGCATGGTTGAGACAAGAAGCGTGTCGGGACGAAGCGCGTCCGCCAGTCGCTGCGGATCAAAACGGCCATCTGCCCGTACCGGCAGAATCTGTACCTCGAAGCCCAGCCGGGCCATCTCTTCAAACGGCTCAAGCACCGCCTTGTGTTCGATGGTAGTGGTAATCAGATGGCGGCGTCCGCGACCTAGTCCCGCGTCGGCAAGCCCAAGTATCGCCAGATTGTTGCTCTCCGTGGCGCCGCTGGTGAAAATCACCTCGTCGCGGCGCGCCTTGACCACCTCGGCTACCTGCCCCCTGGCATGTTCCACAGCGACAAGCGCAAACACGCCGTAATCATGGATAGGGCTGGCAGCATTGCCGAAATCCTTTTCCAGAAATCGCACCACTACCGATGCCACCGACGGTTCCACCGGCGTTGTCGCGTTGCAGTCCAGATAGATAGCCATAATTGCCCCTTTCGCCGTAACCTGTTGTCAAGTATACGCAGTGCATGTATATAAGAAAAATATATTGTTTTTATGGTTGCCATATATATTTCGAATAAGTACGGCGGGGGGCTGAATCCATGGATGTGCGGCAGTTGAAATTCTTTCTGGGGGTAGCGGCGTGCGAAAGCTTTACCAAGGCTGCAGAGCAACTGCATATAGCTCAACCGGCCCTCAGCATAGCCATCAAAAAGCTGGAAGAAGAACTGGACGTGCTTCTGTTCAATCGAAGGGATCGAAAAATATCGCTAACAGCCGAGGGTGAAGCGCTGTTGCTCCATGCCCAGGGCATTCTGCAAGGAGTCAGCAACGCGAAACAGGAGATTGCTGATCTCCGGGGACTGCTCAAGGGAGAGGTGCGAGTTGGTCTTACACCGATGTTGAGCAGTTTTTTCTTCCCGAAGATAATCTCTTCATTCAAGTCGAGCCATCCGGGCCTCAAGATTTCCATCTCCGGTGACAGCGCCTGGAGCATCCAGCGCAAAATCGAGTCCGGCGAGTTGGATATAGGAGTTATCGCCGGAGAAGTGCCAGATGGCTTGGACTCACATCACCTGTTGCGGGAGGAGATCGTTGCGTGCGTGTACGCCGGACACCCCTTTGCCGGACGCAAAAAGGTTGCGCTGCGTGAGTTGCTCGGAGAACCGCTGATTCACTACAAGGAGGGGTATCACCTGCGCGAGTTAATTGATGAGTTGTGTGCCAGGGAAGGGATTACTCCAGCGGTGGTGGCGGAATCGAATCTGTACTCTCTGATCCGGAGCCTGGTCAAGGAGAAGTTGGGGCTGGCGTTTTTCCTCAAGATGGTGGTAGCACGTGATGCCGAAGTAGCCGCCATATCTTGTGATCCGCCACTTTTTATGGACCTCTACATAGCGTGGAAGAAAAATTCGTATCTTTCCCGGGCAAACCGCGCCTTTGTTGACTTTCTCATTCAGGAACTGGACGAATATTATCTGCTTGCGCAGGCAGCGAGAACATTTCCGTTGCCTTGATCCGCTGTAACAGAAAAAATGGTACTTTACTTTACTTTACTTTACGCACGCGACCTCTTTTCACTCCCTCATATCTTCACCGTCTTGTATAAAAAATTCTTGAACTTGAAGAACTTCCTCCGCTCCTCGTCGTTCTCCTCGACGTCGCCGTTCACCGCCTTGAGATAGCGGGCCACCTGGGGCATGGCCTTGCCCGCCGCATCCTTTGACCGCTCGATGACGAGCCGCACCACATCCCGGGAGATGGCGTTTGCGGAGTAGGGCTCGTAGACCGCTTCCCAGAAGGTTTCGCCGTTGGCGATCCGCTGCATGATCTCCAACGACAGCCGCTCGTTAAGCTCCTGGGAGGCGTTGGCCGGGGGCAGTTCCCTCATGCCGGCGGCCAGTGCCCGGCGGATGTCGTCGGCGGTGAGCATCTTTCCCTTCCGGAAGAAAAGCGCCCGCAGCAGGATGCTCCGCAATTCCCGGATGTTGCCGTGGTAATGGTGGTTCATGAGGATCTGCTTGGCGTCGTGGGCAAGGGTGGGGGTGTCCTCCTTGGGCTCGTCGCCCCGGTAGGTGCGGTAGAGCTTGCCGAGAAAGTGGGTGGCCAGGTCGGGGATGTCCTCACGCCGGTCGTTAAGGGAGGGCACCCGCACCGAGAGCTCCGAGAGGCGGTGGTAGAGGTCCTCCCGGAAGTTCCCCTTCCGGATCTCCTCCGCCAGGTCTTTGTTGGTGGCGGCCACGAGCATGACGCGGCTGTACCGTTCCTGGTTGTCGCCCAGCCGCACGAAGCCGCCGTTGTCGAGAAAACGCAGGAGCTGCACCTGGGTCTTGGGGTCGGCGTCGCCGATCTCGTCCAGGAAGACTATTCCCCCCGCCGCCTCTTCCAGGATTCCCTTCCGGTCGCTGTAGGCGCCGGTGAAGGCCCCCTTCTTGTGGCCGAAGAGCTCCGAGTAGGTCAGTTCGCCGCTGTAGGCGGCGATGTTGGTCTTTTTCACCGGCAGCTGGCCGCTGGGGTTCAGCTTTTCCCGGTACATCTCGTTCAGCTTGTTGTAGAGGTTGTTGAAGAAGAACTCCTTGCCGGCGCCGGTCTGCCCCAGGACCAGGATGGAGGGGAGGCCGATGGTGGCCTCCTGGAGGACGTTCTTGGACCAGAGGGTGATCCGGTTGAAGAGGGGAACGGAGACGGTTTCGATGAAATCGACGATCTCCTGGGCCTTGCGGCTGTTGCCGATAATATTGCCGAGGCGGTAGGAGGAGATCTGGGGGTCCTTGTAGGCCACGTCGGTCTTGAGCCTCGTTACCTCGTTCTGGAGCCGTTCGATCCGCTGCAGGTCCGAGATGTGCCGGGAGGTGAGACGGTCGACGATCTGGAGGATCCGCTTGTGTTCCTCGGTGAAGTAGGCGGGTTTCAAGGAATTGAGGCAGATGACGGCAATCACCTCGTCGTCGCAGACGACCGGCACGGCAATCTCGCTCTGGATCTGCTCGTGCATGGAGCGGTGGAACCCCTCCCCCTGCTGCTCCTCGGCCACGTGGGCGATGATCCTGGGCTGCTTCGACCAGGCCGCGTAGCCCGTGAGGCTCCGCTCTGCCGGGGGGAGCTCCCCTCCGCCAATACGGAAGGGGGGGATGTACTTCTTGAGCCACGCCTTGTTCTTGGCCCCCACGATGGTCCCCTCCTCGTCCTCCACCACGAGCCATTTCCCCCCCTCCCGCTCCTCCACGATGGCGATGCTCCCGGTGTCGGCGCCGATGAGCTCCGTTGCCTTGGAGAGGACTTTGGTGAGGAAGGGCTGGAGCTCTTCGGCGCGCTCCTGGAGGAGTTCGGTGATCTCGGCCAGGACCCGGATCTCCAGGTGCTCGCCGCCGATCTCGTTTACGGCCCGCTCGGCCATCTCGGCGTGGGTCTGGAGGAGCCCCATCTCGAAGTCGGAGAAGCGGTAGAGCTCTTTGCTGAAGTAGTTGACGAGGCAGATGACCTTCCTGCTCGACGCCTCATAGCGTGGCACAACGTAGAGGGAGCGGAGCGCCATCTCCTCGGTGAGGGCCTTCTTCTGGAGGGAGTGCTGCGTCAGGTCGGGGAAAAAGAGGGGGCGAAGGAGCCGTTCGTCGGCGATGACCGCGTTGTCGTCCAGGTAGCGGGAGATGAGGGAGGTGCCCCGGCGCAGTTCGATCTCCCCCTGTTTGTCGTACTGGGCCTTGAGTTTTGGATCCTCCGAGTGGCTGGCCAGGATGGCGAGCCGTGCCGTG
This sequence comes from Geobacter sp., assembly GCF_030834625.1. Taxonomy (NCBI): domain Bacteria; kingdom Pseudomonadati; phylum Thermodesulfobacteriota; class Desulfuromonadia; order Geobacterales; family Geobacteraceae; genus Geobacter; species Geobacter sp. The sequence goes on along the minus strand of NZ_JAUQXO010000027.1, from coordinate 118,966 downwards.
CCGTCGTCGCCGGTGACCGGCACGAGCACCGAGGCGAGCACCAGCTTGTCGATGAGCCGCACCGCCGATTGGACCATGAAGGAGGCGGCCTCGCGCTTCTTGTACTCCTCCACTCGCCGGGCCAGGAGCAGCTGCTGGTGGTAGATGCGGGCGGAGTCGAGGCGGTCGGCCACGGAGGTGATGAATTCGCCCAGGAGCGCCTTCCCTTTTCCCCGGAGGAGTTCCCCCGGCTGGAAGCGGTCGATGCAGGTAACGCCGATGGACTTCCCCTGGCTCACCACCGGCAGAAGCGAGGAGATGCCGATGGCGAACCGCTCGGCAAAACCGTTGTCGAAGGTGCTCCCGCCGGCCTGATCGTGCCGGAATTCGGCCGGATACTGGGTGACGAAGACGCTGGAGACCGTCGCCTCGCGGGAGATGATGGGGAAGCTCACCGCGCGGATATCGTCGGCCAGGGGGCCGGAGGCGTAGACACAGGAGAGAACCCCGCGGGTCAGGTCCTCCAGGTAGATGCGGATCCGGTCCTGGCCCGAGACGAGGCGCACCCCTTCGGCAACGGCGTGGAGCATCTCCTCCAGGTTTTCCTTGCCGTAGCCGGCGATGCGGTCCCGCAATTGGGCGAGCTGTGCAGGTATGGTGTCCATGGGAAACCTCTGAGTGTAGAAAATGTACTCAGAGGCAGTGTAGGGAAGGGGGGAGGGGAAGTCAACTCAATCCTTTGCGTATCTGGTACAGCTCCTCCATGTCGAGTCCGTTCAGCTCGAAGTATTCCCGCTCCAGTTCCTCCACGTAGAAGCGGTCCAGGCCGGAGTTCTCCAGGAAGTCTTCCCGCAGGGCGCTGTCCTTGCGGGTTATGATGAGGGGGAGAAGATTGTGGAGGTAGACCGCCTCCTTCTTGATGGTGACGATGGTCTCGTCGAAGAGCCGGGCGGGGATCTGGTCGGCGATGATCCTGCGGTTGCGCAGATCCTCGGTCACCTCGCGCTCCAGGGTCTCCTGGTCGTCCCGCGTGGCGTAGTTGGAGTAGAAGTTCCTGATCCTGTCCCGCACGTGGTTGAGCAGGGCGATGGCGAGCCGTTCTTCCCGGTCGATGGCCAGCAGTTCGTCCAGCAGCGCGGCTACGGTGAGCCGGTTCTCCTCGATGAGCCGAAGCCCCGCCACCAGAGTTGTCACCTTCCGGCGGCCGTAGCGCCCCAGGTACTTGTTCTCCAGAAGCCCGGCGATGAAGAGTTCGTCGAAGAGCCCCGGTCTCAGCTCCTCGAAGGCGTTCCGGTTCCCCAGGAGGCTCCGGAGCATCTCCTCGGAGACGCGCACGTTCTCCATGAAGGCGAGCTGGTTCACCACCTGGGAGGCGGCGTCGTAGCGGTCGAAATAGGTGATGATCCGGGAGAATCCCTCCAGAAGCGCCATGTCGGCCCCGTCGCGGATCCTCTCGTCGCACCCCTTGCTGGCGTCCAGGAGGATCTCCTCGAAGGTGTGGTCCCTGACCTCGGCCGCACGCTTCTTGGCGAAGAGGAGCCTCACCAGGTCGTCCCGGTCGATGGCGCTCTCGATCTCCCGCTCGTGCAGGAAAAGACCTTCGAGGATCTGCCGGGTCTCGGCGATGGAATCGTGCTCTTCTGCGCCCACGATTTTACTGTCCTTTTTCAGCATGTCGTCGAGGGCGTAGAAAAGGGCGCCGGGAATCTTGTTCCGCACCGACAGGGTCTTGAGGCGGGTGAGCCGTGCGTTCTCCAGGGCGCTTATCTCTCCCCTGCGGTGGCAGGCGATGAGGATGCTCCGGTATTCGTCAACGATCCTCTGGTTGGCGGGATGTTTGTACATGACGTCGATCCTGATCCGTTCCTGCTGGTAGCGGTCGATGGCGTGGCGGTCGGCCATGGCCGAAAGCCCGGCGAAGTCCTCATCGGAGATCTTCTTGCTGGCGAAATAGAGGCGGCGGAAGGTGTCGTGGTACTCCCGGTGATGGACATTCACCAGCTTGAAGAGGAAGAAGAGGGCGCCGGGATCGTCCAGGAGCCCGAGCACTTCGGCTGTGAGGGCGTTCTCGTCCTGGGCGCCCACGGCCGGTGAGCGCTTGAGGGCCTTGCCGATTGTCCGGACGATGGCCTCCTGCTGCTGGCGGAGGCTTGCCCCGAGGCGCTCCGAGGCGAGAAAGAAGAAGTAGTTCACCACCGCATTGCCGTCGAAGAAGACCTTGTCGAAGCCGAGGTGGCCGCTGGTCCGCTCGCTGAAAAGGAGGCTTCCTCCCTCCTCGCCGGAACGGGCCCCGTAGGCCACGAGCCGGTTGATGACATCCCCCTTGGCCAGGTCGGCCACCGGCTGGTCCACGCCGAACATGTACTCGCAGAAGGAGCCGCCGTTCCCCTCGTGCCTGATGCCGCCGGGGCCGATGACGAACTCGTTGCCGGGGGAGAAGAAGCGGAGCTCCGCCCCGTCGCCCTCGGCCGCGTTGAAGAAGTAGCGCCGGTGGGCATCCTTGCCCGCCACGAGGGCGTAGTACTCGATCCGTTCGTCGATATGTCCGTGGAGGCGGATGTCCTTGTGCATGGGGACCTTTTACCCAGTGAGATGCAAGATAGGTCTACAAAGCAAGCTCCATGCCGTCGTAGGCGAACTCGACCCCTTCGGGGAGCCGCGCCTCGTCACCGTGGGCCACCTCGTGAGTGAGATGGGTAAAGACGGCCCGCTTGGGCTTCAGCTGCTCCACGACCTTGAGGGCCCCCTCGATGTTGAAGTGGTTCTCGTGGGGGGTGTAGCGGAGGGCGTCGATGATGAGGAGGTCGAGGCCGGCCAGGAGCGCCAGGGACGATTCGGGGATGCGGCTGCAGTCGGTGAGGTAAGCGGCCCCGTCGATCCGGTAGCCGGTGGCGGGCATGGAGCCGTGGTAGAGGTGGATCGGGACGATGGTCTGGCCGAAGAGGGAGAAGGGCTCGTTCACGATGTGGGCTTCCATGAGGGGTGCGTAGCCAGCAACCTCCAGCCCCCGGAAGATGTAGGAGAAGCTCCTGAGCATTGCTTCCATGGTTGACCGGCTGCCGTGGCAGGGGATCACCCGGCGGTGGATGAAGTGGTAGCCGCGCAGGTCGTCAATGCCGTTCACGTGGTCGGCATGGGGGTGGGTGAGGAGCACCGCGTCGATGTGGGGGATTCGCTGGCGCAGGGCCTGGCGCCGCAGGTCCGGCGAGGTGTCCACAAGGATGTACTTCTCTCCCGTCTCGATTACTATGGAGGCGCGGGTCCGCTTGTCCTTCGGGTCGCTCGACGAGCAGACGGGGCAGCCGCAGCCGACCATGGGGACGCCGGTGGAGGTGCCGCTGCCGAGGATGGTTATTTTCATGCGCTTAAATTCCCTGTGAAATATCGACAAAAAATAGCATGAGCCGAAGGAGCCGCGCAAGGGCTTTGTCCTTGCATCCGAAGGCGCGGCCGGGCTACTATCGACGCCGCGAAAGGAGCTCTCCGCGACCATGAAGATCGCCCTCATCACCCCCTACCATACCCCGCCGGTGCGGGGGAACGCCGTCACCGTCAGGCGCATCGCGGCGCACCTTGCCGCCGCCGGGTGCGAGGCGGCCGTCTACTCCCTCGACGCCATGACCGCCGCCGACATCCTCCACGGGATTCGGCAGGCAGCTCCGGCCGTCATCCACGCCTTCCACGCCCATCTGGGGGGGCGGGTGGCCCGGGAGGTGGCCCGCGCCGTCGGTGTCCCCTACATCGTCACCCTGACCGGATCCGACGTCTACGAGGCCCTGGAGGACGGCCGCCGGGAGGAGACTCTTGCCGTCCTCCATGACGCGGCCGCCATTGTCGCCTTCGACGCCAGCGTCAAACACCACATTACCGATCACCATCCGAGCCTGGCGGAAAAGACCCGGGTCATCCCCCAGGGGGTAGAGCTCCCCGGCGACGATTTTCACTGGGGTGAGGAGCGCTTCGAGGCAGGCGAGTTTGTTTTCTTCCTCCCGGCAGGGCTTCGGCCGGTCAAAAATGTTGGCTTCTCGTTGCCTCCCCTGGCGGAACTTCACCGGGAGGAACCCCGTGTCCGGCTGCTGGTGGCAGGTCTGATCCTCGATGAAAAGTACGGAGCGACGGTCCTGGCGGAGCTTGACCGCCACCCCTTCGCCCGCTACCTGGGGGTGGTGGGGCGAGACGCCATCGGTGCCCTCTACCGGCGGGCCGACGTGATCCTCAACACCTCCCGCTTCGAGGGTGGCATGGCCAACAGCGTGCTGGAGGCCATGGCCTTCGGCCGGCCGGTCCTGGCGGCGGACATCGAGGGGAACCGCTCCATCGTCCTGGAGGGAAAGACCGGGCTCCTGTACCGGGACGAGGGGGAGTTCCTCCGCAAGGCGCGGCAGCTGCTGGAAGACGACGCGCTGCGCCGGCATCTCGGTGAACGGGGGAGCCGGCTGGTGCAGGAGCGGTTCTCGCCGGAGCGGGAGGCGGTGGCGTACCGGGAACTTTACGGGAGGGTGCTGGGATGAACACCATGGGGAGTAACGGAGGGGCATCCACATGAAAACCTATCGCAGGGAGCTCTGGTTCGAGACCAGGCAGCGGCGGGAGCTGATCAACATCACGGGGACCGTGGCGGAGTGCCTGCGGGAGAGCGGCATCCGCGAGGGGCTGCTTCTGTGCAACGCCATGCACATTACGGCCAGCGTCTTCATCAACGATGACGAGCCCGGCCTCCATCATGACTTCGAGATGTGGCTGGAGGGGCTGGCCCCCGAGAAGCCCTACTCCCGCTACCGTCACAACGGGTATGAGGACAACGCCGACGCCCATCTCAAGCGTACCATCATGGGGCGTGAGGTGGTGGTTGCGGTTACCGACGGCAAACTCGACCTGGGGCCGTGGGAGCAGATATTCTACGGGGAGTTCGACGGGAAGCGCCGCAAGCGGGTACTGGTGAAGATCATCGGGGAATAGGCAGCCGGTCGGGGGGGCGATGATCTCCTACGGCCCAAAAAGCGCATCGAGCCTATCGAAGTCCAGGCGGGTCTCGGCCAGGTTCCTGATGAGGGCAAGCTTCTCGGTGTCCTCGGCGGTGATCTTCGAGACGTCCTCGGTGATGATGTGGTAGAGCTCTGCGGTGGTGTGGGTGTAGTTGCGGAGAAAGGGTATTCTGCTTCGCTCCAGGATCTGCTGGGTGATGGTGCTGACCGGGATGATGCCGGGGATGACGAGCCCGACGATCTTGGTGCGGTATTCGGGCATCTGGTAGAGGTTTGCCAGGGTCACGAGGAGTTCGTCGCGGCTGCTGGTGACGATGAGGAGGGTGGAGTCCCGCAGGAGCTCGGCCACCCGCTGGGTAGAGGCGGCGCCGATCTGCACGTTGTTGATGATCCGCTTCATGTCGCGCCGGTTGCCGTGGAGGGGGAGATCCAGGAGCTTTGAGACGCGGTCCAGGGTGGGGTTGGCCAGGACCGGCTGGTAGTCGAAACCGCCAATCACGGGGAAGGGCTCGTCGGCGAAGGCCCGTTGCAGATAGTCGAGGATCTGGCCTCGCTTGTGGGCGACCAGCTTGTTGGCCAGGATTGCCCGCACCTGGGCCCCTTCCTTCTCAAAGAGTGCCAGATCCACGGAAACGGAATCGACCACGTTCCCAACCCCGCCGCCGGTCACCATGAGCACCGGCGCGTCGAGCATCCGAGCGATACGGGCATTGGAGAGCTTCATTACGGAGCCGACCCCCGGGTGCCCCGACCCTTCGATGATGATGAAGTCGCACTGCTTCTCCAGCTCGGCATTGGCCTCGAGGATCCGCTCCCGGAGTTCGATGGGGGAGATCTCGCCGTCAATCACCTTCCGGGTGGTGTCGGGATAGACCACCACCGGCGACATCCAGCGCAGATCCTTGGTCAGGCCGAAGACTTGGGCCATGAGGGCGGCGTCCTTGTCCATGGGGATCCCCCGCAGCATTGCCGGCTTGGGACCCAGGGGCTTCATGAAGCCGACTCTTCCGTATTTTTTCCGGGCCAGGTGCAGCAGCGAAAGGCTGGTGGTGGTCTTGCCGCAGTTCTGTCCGGTGGCCGCTATGAAGATCTTCCGCGCCATTGTTTTTCCTTCCTGGAAGCGCCTCGATTGGGATGCCTTCCCCTAAGCTACTCTGAACATTCCACCTTGTCCAGAAACTCCCGCACCATCGGCGCGAAGGTCTCGTGCTCCAGGAGGAAAGCGTCGTGGCCGTAGGCCGATTCGATCAGGTGGTACTCGACCGGTTTGCCGAGGGAGCGAAGAACAGTGGCCATCTCCTCGGTCTGGTAGGGGGGGTAGAGCCAGTCGGAGGTGAAGGCGAAAAACTGGATCGGCGCCTTCACCTGGGAAAACGCTTCCTCCAGGGACTCGTACCCCCAGGCAAGGTCATAGAGATCCAGGGCCTTGGCCAGATAGAGGAAGGAGTTGGTGTCGAAGCGGTCCACGAAATTGTAGCCGTTGTAGGAGAGGTAGCGCTCCACCTCGAACTGGCCGAAGAAGTCGAAGAGGCCGTCCCGGGCGTTGAAGCGGCGGCCGAACTTCTGCCACATGGACTCGTCGGAAAGAAAGGTGATGTGGCCGATCCCCCGGGCAAGGGCCAGGCCGTCCTTGGGGTTTTTCCGGTATTCACCCTTCTTCCAGGTGGGGTCGTTGAAGATGGCCCAGCGGGCCACGGCGTTCAGGGAAATGGCCTGGGGCGAGGGCCGGCTCGTGGTGGCCAGGGCGATGGCGGAACGGACCCGGTCCGGGAACTGGGTGGCCCACTCCAGGGCCTGCATCCCCCCCATGCTCCCGCCGAGGACAGTGAGGAGCCGGTCGATCCCCAGGTGGTCCAGCAGCAGCGCCTGGGCCCGAACCATGTCGCGGACGGTGATGACGGGGAAGGTGAGGTTGTAGCGCTTGCCGGTCCTGGGATTGATGGAGGCGGGGCCGGTGGAGCCGTAGCAGGAGCCGATGACGTTGGAGCAGATGACGAACCAGCGGTCGGTGTCCAGGAGCCGCCCCGGACCCACGATGGCGTCCCACCATCCGGGCTTCGTGTCCTCGTCGCTGTTTTTCCCCGCCAGGTGGGCGTTGCCGGTCCAGGCATGGGCCACCAGTATGGCGTTGGAGCGGTCGGCGTTGAGTTCACCGTAGGTCTCGTAGGCCAGCGTGATGGGGCCGAGGATCCGGCCGCTTTCCAGCCGGAGTTCCGTGTCGAAGGTTACTGATTGTTCCTGTACGATGCCGACGGACATGCGTCAATCCTGAATGAGCGGTTGAAGAAACCAAAAGCCCCTTCCCGCGGTGGCGAGAAGGGGCTTTGTGACAGTTATTGCTATCGTCAAGCGCCGTTCTCATCTTTGCCTGCTGGCAGGATTTAGCACCTGGCGCTTCCGTTTCGCCTTCAAGCTGATACCTGCGTTGCCTGCGTCGTTGGCTCCTCAGCGTACTTTTTTGTACGCTTGCGGGGCCGCCTCCTTGGCGCCTTGGTCTAAGCTCGCATGCGAACCGGAAAAACCGGTTGCTGTGGTTTCGCAGGGCCTGTCCCTCCACCACTCTTGATAAGAATGCGTTTCTATTTGGTTTTCGTGGGAGAATACGGAAGCCTCGAGGGTTTGTCAAATGAAAATTTTCTCCGGTGCAGGGGGGGGAACTCCGCGCCAATCCTGAGCATTTCGTTTGCCAACGCCCCGGGGGATGGGGTATAGTTCCCCCACTTCCGGTTCGGCCGGAAGCTTGCATTGTCCCGCTGCTGTTCTATACTTATCACTACTTATCCGTCCTGGAGGAATCGACCCCATGAGTGTATCCGCATTTGCCTTGGTGGTGATGGCCCTTGCCCTGGTGGTGCTGGTGGCCTTCATGATCCCGACGCTGATGGAGATCCGGAAGGCCGCGGCGGATCTGCGGGGCTTTGTGACCCGGACCGGGGGCGAACTGAAGCCGGTGCTTCTGGAGCTGGAGAAGACACTGGCCGAACTCCGCATGGTGACCGAGGCAATCGCCGAGAAGCGCGAGGATGTCCAGACTTTCATGGAGTCGGTCGGCGATACGGGGCGCAATATCCGCACCATCAACGCCGTTATCGGCACCGTTGTCCACGCGGCGGTTACCTCGTCGGTCTGGATGACCGGCGCCAGGACGGCAGGCAAGTTCCTCACAGAACGACTCATCAAGAAAAGGGGGTAATGTCATGGCAGACGAAGAAAAAGGGTTAAGCGTAGGGACAGTTTTTCTCTCCTTCCTGGCCGGCACCGCGGTCGGTGCAGGGCTCGGGCTCCTGCTGGCGCCGAAGACCGGCAAGGAGATGCGGGAAAACATCCTGGATCTGACCGATGACGCGATCGACAAGATCAAGGGTTTCACCAAGGAGGCCCAGGGCAAGATCAAGGACACCTACGAGGAGACAAAGGATCTGATCACCGAGAAGAAGTCGATCATCACCTCCGCCATCGAAGCTGGCAAGGAAGCGATGGAGCGGGAAAAAGAGAAGTTCGGCCAGATGTAACAGTTTCAGCCGCAGCATGAAAAGCCCACCTCGCGTGGGCTTTTTCGTGCGCGCGGCCGGCCGGTGCGGCGGTGGGGCGATGACACGGAGAGACGGGACACAGGACAGGATCACCGGTTTTTTCACCCATACTCTCTGGGAGATGGAGCCGGACTCCTTCGGCCCGGTGAAGGGGCGCCTCGTGCGCTATCTGCAGATCGGGACCCTGGTCGTCAGGGACTTTCTCGACGACCAGTGCCTCATTCGGGCGTCGGCCCTTGCCTTTTCGACGCTCCTTTCCATCGTTCCGTTCTTTGCCCTTGCCTTTGCCGTCCTGAAGGGGTTGGGGGTCCAGAACACCCTGGAACCCTTCATCCTCGAACAGGTGGCGGCCGGCTCCCACGAGATCGTCGACAACATCGTCACCTATATCAACAACACCAAGGTCGGCGCCATCGGCGCCGTCGGCCTCGTGTTCCTCATCGTCACTGTCGTCTCGCTTCTGGGCACCATCGAGGAGGCATTCAACGTCATCTGGGGGGTCCGGGAGACCCGCTCTCTCTACCGCAAGTTCAGCGATTACCTGAGCGTGCTGGTGAGCGGTCCGATCCTCCTTCTGGCCGCGGTGAGCACGACGACTACCATCGAAAGCCAGGCGTTCGTCCAGTGGCTCATGCGGTCCACGTATCTGGGCGACGTTCTAGTGCTCCTTTTTCATCTGGTTCCCTTCCTCAGTATCTGGATTGCCCTCGTTTTCCTCTACATGTTCATACCCAACACCAGGGTCCGCTTCCGCTCGGCTCTGGTGGGGGGAGTCATCGCCGGGACCCTCTGGCAGGTTGCCCAGTGGGGGTATATCACCTTCCAGGTGGGGGTGGCCAAGTACAACGCCATCTACGGTACCCTGTCAGTTCTGCCGATCTTCATGGTCTGGCTCTACACGAGCTGGCTCATCGTTCTTCTGGGGGGAGAGGTGGTCTATGCCCACCAGCACCTGCGGACCTTCCGGCGCGAGGTGCGCACCCCGTCAATGAGCAGCGCCGCCCGCGAGCGGCTGGCCCTGGCCCTTCTCTACGAAATTTCCCTGGCGTTCCACAACGACCGCCCCGCCTGGAGCGTGGCGGCGCTTGCCGAGCGTCTCGACGTGCCCGAACGGTCTGTGCGGGAAATTCTCGAATGTCTGACCGAGGGGGGGATGGTCGCGGCAGGGTGCGGCGATGATGCCCTCTATCTGCCGGCCCGGGAGTTGGAACACATTCTGGTTCGGGACGTGCTCGCGGCATTGCGGAATCAGGGGATTGGGCTCCCCCGAAGGATGGGGGGCGAAGGTTCTGCCGTGGTGGACGGTCTCTGGGCCAGGATTGAGGGGGCTGTCCAGGGGGCTGTCGGCGACCTGAGTTTCCGGGATCTGACGGAATCCGTTCCATCGGCGGATGACGACCCCTTGACGTCTGGTTCATGAGAGGATGGTAACGGGTGCCGTCGTTGACAAAGGGTGGGGTTTTGCATATAGTGACGGCTGTGTAACCGCTATGAATTCCAGCATTCACGCCCGCTTCGGCTTCGACGGACGGGTGATCGGATCCTTTTTTATATATGCAAGACTTTAAACATCTCACGAGCAAGGGCCGCTTTTCTCTTTCCGCTCTCACCAAGCAGCGGAAAGCCCCTTCCCGCAATTCCTTCAAGAGACTCGACGAATCGAAACCCCGGAAAAAACGTCTCCGGGTTCTCCTTCCCGTGCTTGCTGCCTTTATCGCCGCCTATCCGGTCTTTTCGCCCGTGTTCTTGGGGCGAACGGCCGTCTCCAGCGTTCAGGGGGAAGCACACCCGACAGTAAAGGACCCCCGCGATCTCGACGTATTCAGTTCCTTCCGGCTCGGGGCCGGGCTCTTCCCCTCGGCCCGGCTCGAAGGGGACCGGTTCACGGCCCCCATTCCCGATGGGGGGACGGTGGTTTTTGCCATCAACAATACCATTCAGGAGCGGGTCAAGGAGGTCATGGCCCAGTTCGACGTACCCTACGGGGTTTTCGTTGCCATCGAGCCGAAGAGCGGCAAAGTCCTGGCCATGGTTTCCCATTCGTCGGCGTCTCCCGGTTGGGAGGAGCGGGCCTTCTACGGGGTCTACCCCATGGCGTCCCTCTTCAAGATAATCACTGCCACGGCGGCGCTGGAGCAAGGGAAGGTTACCCCCGACACGGTCATCCCGTTCCGAGGCGGACTCTACTCGGAGAGCTCCCGCCACTGGAGCAGCCTCCCGAAACGGGGCGCCCAGGAGATGGACCTCACGACCGCCATGGGTAAATCGGTCAACCCGGTCTTTGGCCGGCTCGCCAGCGACATCGCGGGGCGGGAATCGGTTCTGCGCTGCGCCGAGCGGTATGGTTTCAACCACTATCTTCTCCCGGGGACCCCGGTCCAGCCGAGTAAGGCCGAGCACCCCCAGACCGAGGATGATCTCCGCCTCATGGGGGCGGGCCTCGGTCGCGAGGTGAAGATTTCCCCTGTCCATGCGGCGGTCATGATGGCGGCCATAGCCAATGGCGGCACCATGCTCGCTCCCTCCCTCGTGGACGAGATCAGAAATACCAAAAACGAGGTGACCTACGCCCACAAACCCCTGACGATCCGCTCCATCGCGGCTCCCGAAGTGGCCAACCAGCTCACGAGGATGCTCTCCACCACCGTGACCAGCGGCACCTCCCGCCGTGCTTTCCATGACAGCCATGGCCGTCCCAGGATTGCCAATGTCAACATCGCAGCCAAGACCGGCTCCATCAACGGCACCGACCCCGAGGGGCACTACAGCTGGTTTGCCGCCTACGCCCCTGTCGAAGATCCTCAGATTGCCCTTGCCGCCCTCGTCATCAATCAGGATAAGTGGAAAATCAAGGCGCCCTACCTGGGTGAGCAGGCCCTGGAGGCGTTTTTCAACAGGAACCGGTGATCTGGGGCCGGGGGCCGGGAGAGGCATGGAGTGTCTGAAATGCGGCACCTGCTGTGTCGCCCCCGACATCACGACGCTCGGAAAGCCGGTTGGGGTGAGGTGTCGGCACCTGGACGGGATGGGACTCTGTACTGCCTATGACGAGCGTCCGGCGGTCTGCCGGGGGTACCGCCCCGACGAGCTCTGCCTCCTGGTGGAGGCGCCGACCATGGAAGAACGGGTTGCGAGGTATCTGCGGCTCTTCGGGCTCGACACGCTTTAGCGGGCCGTGGTCCCTGATCTTTGGTCCCGGTAGCTTTTCAGCGACAGGGTACCGTCCTTCCACTCTCCGTACGTATAATGGCTAAGCCAGTCCCCCAGGGAGAGGAGAATCCGGCCGTCGGTGTTGTCCAGGAACGGGATGTGGAAGTGGCCCGAGACGACCACATCACACCCCTCCCGGAACCGTTCGGCGGCAAAGGCCCGCAGCAGGGCGGGGTAGTCCCAGCGGTGCCGGCGCCGACCGTGGCTCTTCTTGCTCCCATGGGACATCCGCTCGGCGATCCAGCAGGCGACGGCAGGTGGGACGATACGGGTGGCTCGCCGTGTCAGGGGGCTGTGGAGGATGAAGCGGAGCAGCCGGTAGGGGTAATCCTCGCGGTTCACCTCGTCGCCGTGACAGAGGTATACCCGCTTCCCGTCTATTCCGACCGCTGTTGGGCCGGGGTGGACCCGGGCGCCGAGGACCTCGGTGAAGAATGGCCCCATGTGGAAGTCGTGGTTTCCCTCCAGGTAGACGATCTCCACGCCGCTTGCAGCCAGTTCCCTGAGCCGGTCCAGGACAGGGTGGTAGTGGGTGAAGGGGACCGTGTCGTAGCCGATCCAGAACTCGAAGAGATCACCGAGAATGAAGAGGGTGTCGATGGTCCCCCGGAGTTCGGCCAGGAACTCCATGAGGAGCCGGTAGTTTTCGTCACCCTCGTGTCGCAGGTGGGCGTCGGCGATGAAGATAGCGTGCATGGCGGCACTATAGAACAAAAGGGCTGCAAAGGTAAAGATAGAGCCTCGATTGAGAGAGGAAGACGGGTTCACCATGGGATTCATGCGGGACGTGGAGATAGTCTGGGACGACCTCCTGGAGGCCTTTGACAATCCGGAAAGTGATGTCATTTTCTTCCTGGACCGGGAGACGGGGGAAATCTTCGCCGTCCCTGCCGACTACGAGGACGACGAGTTCTGGCATGACCTGGAGGAGAGCGACGAGCGCTTCATTCAGATACCCGGATTTGACTACGATCAGGAGCGGCTTCTGCTCCACGAGTTCATCCGCGGGGTGGAGAACGATGCCCTGAAGCGGATGCTCGAGCGGGCCTTCGAGGGGAAGAGGCCCTTCGGGAAACTTGACGAGATCCTCTCCTTCTATCCGGAGGAGTTCGACCGCTTCATGGCCAGGAAGGAAGAGATCATCTCCGAGCGGATCAGGCACTGGCTCGAAGAGCACGACCTCTTTGGCGAGGAAGAGGAATTTTAGCAGCCTGCCAGCCAACGACGGCGGCGTTACGGGAACGGGGGCAATGATGGGAGAGAACGCACCGGCCGCACAGAAGGGGATCATCTGGTTCCTGGCGGTCGCGGCCGTGATAGCCGCAGGCTATGCCATCCGGCACACGCTTTCCTGCTTTCTTCTCTCCTTTGTCTTTGCCTATCTCCTCGATCCCGCCGTGGTCCTGCTGGAGCGTCGCGGCCTTCGCCGCCCCTGGGGGATCGTTGCCCTCTACCTGCTCCTCACGGTTCTCTCGGTCTTCTTCGTCACCTTCATCGTCCCCTTTGCCAGCATCCGCTGGGAGGCATTCCTCACGGGGCTCCCCACCTACCTCCAGAAGGGGAAGGAGATCGTCCTCGCCTGGAAGATGCAGATGGTTCCCTCCTCTGCCGCCGACGAGTGGCGCTGGCTCTTCGAGACGGGAGCCGGCCAGCTCGACAAGCTGGCGTCGCGCTTGGGCGCGGGAGTCTACGAGGCGGCCACGGGGTTTGTCTTCAACCTCTTCAATCTGGTGCTTGCCCCCATCCTCATCCTGTTCATGCTCTGGTACAAGGAGGAGATCAATAGGGGGATCATCACGTGGCTCCCCCCTTCCCGTAGCGAGGCAATCCTCACACTGGGGCGGGAGATCAACGCCAGCGTCGGCGGCTACATCCGGGGGCAGCTCATCGTCTCGGTCATCGTGGCAATCCTCTCCATCATCGCCCTCTTCGTCCTTGGCATCGACTATCCCTTCCTTAACGGCATCTTTGCCGGCCTTGCGTCGATCCTTCCCTTCATCGGGGTGATCCTGGCGACGCTCCCGCCGCTCTTTTTCGCCTACGTCCAGTACGAGAGCGGACTTGTCCTCCTGAAGGTGATCGGGGCCTTCTCGGTCATCTACTTCCTGGAGGGGTACGTGGTAAAACCCCTGGTCTTCAAGGAATCCATGGACTTGAATCCCCTTGTGACGATCATTGTCGTCATGCTCTTCGGCGAGCTCATGGGCTTCTGGGGGATCCTGCTTGCCATCCCCATCGCCGCAGCGGTCCGGATCATAGCGAATCACGCGCGGCACGGCGACTTTTCGCGGGGAGCGTGAGGTGCGCCCCCGCGATGCGGCCCATATCGCCTGGTTCCTGGCCGGGACCCTGGGGGTGGTGCTCCTGGCGGGCCACGTGGCCCACCACAGCCTCTCGGCCATCCTCACCTCCCTCGTCATCGCCTACCTGCTGAACCCCTTCCTGAAGTACCTGGAGCGCAAAGGGCTCGGCCGCATTCCCGCCCTCGCAATCCTCTACCTCTGCATCTCGGTGGTGATACTCTTTTCGCTCTTTGCGCTTATCCCGTACCTGAGCCATCAGCTTGAGGCCTTTCCCCGGGCGGTCCCCCACTATGTGCAGAACCTGGAACGGGTCCTGGAAGGGTGGCGGGCGCGTCTTGCCCCCTCCTACGGGGGCCAGGAGGGGGCCTGGCTCATCGCCCGGGCCGAGGAGTCCCTCAGAAAGCTGGCCCTGGAGGTGTCGGGCAAGGGGTACCAGGAGCTGAAGGCCGCCCTCTTCGGCCTCTTCAATCTGGTCCTGGCGCCGATCCTCGTCTTCTTCATGCTCTCCTCCAAGCAGTTCTTCAAGGACCTGATCCTCCGCTTCGTCCCCCACCGGGAGCGCCCCTCATTCCGGGAGGTGGGGAGGCGGATCAAGGAGTCCCTGGAGCGCTTTGTCATGGCCCAGTTCTTCGACTGCCTCCTGGTCGGTTTGTTGTCGGCCCTGGCGCTCTATTTCCTCGGGATCGAGTTCCCGCTCCTGAACGGCTTCGTGGCAGGGTTCGCGTCGGTGGTTCCCTACGTGGGGGTGATGGTGGCGGTCATCCCGCCGGCCCTCATGGGGTACGCCAAGACGGGGGACCTCATGATCATCCCCAAGGTCTGCGCCGCCTACTTCGTAATCAACGTCATCATCGAGGGGAACCTCATCAAGCCGCTCCTCATGCGGGGAACCCTGCGCCTGAACCCCCTTGCGGTGATCTTCGCCCTCATGGCCCTGGGGGAACTCCTGGGTTTCTGGGGGGTGGTGCTGGCGGTGCCGGTGGCGGCGGTGGTGAAGATCTGCGCCGTGGAGTTGAAGGGGTATCTGGTGAGAGGGGAGAGAGATGCGTAAGGCGATGTTCGGCATAACCGGCATGAGCTGCGCCGGTTGCGCGGCCCGGATCGAGAAGGAGATCGGCCGGATGGCCGGCGTCGGCACGGCGGTGGTGAACTTCGCCACCGAGGAGCTGGCGGTGGAGTATGACGAGGAAAGGACCTCGGAAGAGGCCATCGCGGCCCGGGTGAAGGAGCTGGGCTACGGGACGCGGCGCAACGCGGCGGCCGGCGAGCTTCGCTTCGGGGTTCGGGGGCTCCACTGCGCCTCCTGCGTGGCGACCCTGGAGAAGAAGCTCCTCTCCAACCCTGCCGTGACCGCCGCCGTGGTGAACCTGGCCCAGGAGGAGGCCCTGGTCCGGTTCGACCCGGCCCGCCTTGGCCAAGCCGACATTTTCGCCCTGGTGACGGACGCCGGGTACACCCCGGTGGAGCCGGAGCAGGGGGGGGCGGAAGCCGCGTCGGAACTCACGGCCCAGCGGAACTGGTTTGTCCTGAGCGCCCTCCTGTCGCTCCCCATCATGCTCACCATGACCCTGCACGACAACCGAGCCGTGGGGTGGATGAACCTGGTGCTGGCCACGGTCGTCCAGTTCTCGGCGGGACTCACCTTCTACAAGGGGAGCTGGTTCGCCCTCAAGAACAAGAGCGCCAACATGGACGTGCTCGTGGCGCTGGGCACCTCCGCCGCCTACTTCTACTCCCTCTTCGCCTTCTTCGGCGCCTTCGGGGAGCACGGCGGCCACGTCTTCTTCGAGACCTCGGCCATGCTCATCGCCTTCATCCGCCTCGGCAAGTACCTGGAGGCCCGGGCCCGGGGGAAGGCGGGGGAGGCCCTGAAAAAGCTCCTGCGGCTCCAGGCCGACAAGGCACGGCTCGTGACCGGTGAAGGGGAGCGGGAAGTGCCGGCCTCCGCCGTCCGGGTGGGGGACCTGGTGCGGGTCTTTCCTGGCGAGGCCCTTCCCGTGGACGGGGAGGTGGTGGAGGGGAGCTCCACCGTGGACGAGTCCATGGTCACCGGCGAGTCGGTGCCGGTGGCGAAGAAGCCGGGGGACCCGGTCACCGGCGCCACGGTGAACCGCAGCGGCGTCCTCACCGTCCGGGCGACCCGGATCGGGGAGGAGACCCTCCTTGCCCAGATCGTCCGGATGGTGCGGGAGGCCCAGGCCGACAAGGCCCCCATCCAGCGTTTCGCCGACCGGATTTCCGGCGTCTTCGTGCCGGTGGTCATCGCCCTGTCCCTCATTACCTTCGGGGTCTGGTTCTGGGGACTCCATGCCGAGTTCCTCTTCGCCTTCAAGCTGGCCATTGCCGTGGTGGTCATCGCCTGCCCCTGCGCCATGGGGCTCGCCACCCCCACCGCCATCATGGTGGGGAGCGGCGTGGGGCTCAACCGGGGGATCCTCGTGAAGCGGGGGTCGGTGCTGGAGAACATCTCCCGGGTCCAGGCGATCCTTCTGGACAAGACCGGCACCCTTACCCGGGGGGAGCCGGCCCTCACCGACCTCCTCCCGGCGCCGGGGGAAACGGAGATGCGGCTCCTGAAGTTCCTTGCCGCCGCCGAGTCCCGCTCCACCCACCCCCTGGCCCAGGCTGCCGTGGCAGGCGCCGCGGAGCGGGGCGTGGCGCCGGAGGAGGCGGCCGACTGCCGGGAAACCGAAGGGGGTGGCGTCGCCTGCACCGTGGCGGGGGAGCCGGTCATGGCCGGCAACGCCCGCTTTCTGGAGGAGGCGGGGATTGCCACCGAGCCTCTTGCGGCCGAGGCCGCGCGGCTGGCAGGGGAGGGGAAGTCCCTGGTCTTCGTGGCGGGCGGGGGGCGCCTCGTGGGGCTCGCGGCCCTGGCAGATCGGCTCAAGGATGGTTCGATCGCTGCCGTGGCGGCCATGAAAGCCATGGGAATCGCCACCTTCATGATAACCGGCGACCACCGGGCCGTGGCCGCTGCCGTGGCCCGGGATGCAGGGGTGGACGGCTTCGAGGCGGAGGTCCTTCCCGGTCGCAAGCAGGAGGTGGTCAAAGAATACCAGGCCAAGGGGCTTTTCACGGCCATGGTGGGGGACGGCATCAACGACGCCCCGGCCCTAGCCCGGGCCGATGTGGGGATCGCCATCGGCGGCGGTACCGACGTGGCCAAGGAGACCGGCGACGTGATCCTTGTCCGCGATGACCTCATGGACGTGGTAAGGGCAATCCGGCTCGGCCGGGCTACCCTCGCCAAGGTTAAACAGAATCTCTTCTGGGCGCTCTTCTACAACATTCTCGGCATCCCTGTTGCAGCAGGTGTTCTCTACTACCCCCTTGGCATTACCCTCAAGCCCGAGTACGCAGGGCTCGCCATGGCCTTCTCGTCAGTGTCGGTGGTGACCAACTCGATCCTCCTGAGGAGGGTCGGAAAGAGGCTGTAGACGGGCTGGACGTAACGGTTTTTTGACGCGTGCGGAGTTGACACAGATGCTGCCCCGATCCTTTACCTATGAGGAAATGTGATGACGCAAGTGATGCGAACATGTATTGCCGCAGTGATGGTGCTGATCGTGTCTCCAGCGTTTGCCGGGACGTCCGGGAACGATTCACAGGTTGTTGTGGCCGGTTCGGGGACATGCATCCCGATCGTCCGGATGCTTGCCGGGGAGTTCCGACGTTCCCATCCAGGGGTGTGTATAACGGTTCCTCCCAGCATAGGCTCGGCCGGCGGGGTCAAGGCTGCCGCAGTCGATGCGGTGGATATCGGCATGGTTTCCCGACCACTCAATAAGGCCGAAGCGGTAAAGGGGCTCGTGTACCGGCCCTTTGCGCGCTCGGCCATAGTCTTTGCCACGTCGCCGTCGGTTCCCGACACTGATCTGAGCCATGCCGACATCGTTGCCATCTATCGAGGCCACAAGAACCGGTGGAAGAATGGCCGAAAGATCGTCGTCCTGACCAGGGAGCCGGGGGACAGTGCCATAGGTTTGTTGCGGGAAAAAATTCCGGGGTTTCGGGAAGCCTACGATGCAAGCCACGACAAAAAGTTCTGGGTCACCCTCTACACCGACCAGGAGATGAACCAGGCGCTTTCATGGGCGCGGGATGTTCTTGGGATTACCGATCGGGGCGCCGTGATGGTGGAGAAGCTCCCCGTGAAGATGCTGAGCCTGAACGGGATCCCGCCCCATGACGACAATGTGGCCAGCGGCAGATATCCCCTGGCCAAAACCCTGGCCTTTGTCTATCGCAAGGGGGGGCTTTCACCGGCCGGTTCGTCGTTTCTTGAATTCGTATTTTCCGACAGGGGCCGGAAGCTGTTGAAACGATATGGCTATCTGCCGGAGTGAGGCGAGGATGAGGGGTGGCAAGCGGGGAAACATAGCGATAGCAAAGCAACTGGCGGCCCGGCTCTATCCCCTTGCGCTGGGGATCGCGCTCCTTATCGGCATTGGGTTCCCGGCAGGGTATGCCTTCCTCGCATGTAACGCCCAGGAGAAGGCCGCCACGATTCATGCGCGGGAACTGGCGGAACGGCTCGGGAGGATGGTCCTTGAGGATGCGGCCCTCTGGAAGTTCCAGAGCCAGAAATATGCGGCCATTCTTGACGATTTCCTCCCGCTGAAAAATATCGCCCATGTCCGTATTCTCGACGAATCGGGGAAGCCGCTGAAGCTGTACGATCATGACGAAACTGACGGGATGCCGCTCCTCAGGTCATTCGCCCTGAGCGGCGAGGCCCCCATTGTCTTCAACAGGGAGACCATGGGGACCGTTGTCATAGAAACGGCGGTGGACCGGCTGGTCGTGTCCACCCTTGCCGTTTTTCTCGTTTTCGCCATGGCGGGATTTGGCCTGGCGTTTTTCGTCTATCTCTATCCCACCAAGGTGGTCAAGGAACTGGAAGGGGAGATCGAGGGGCTCATAGCCGAACTTGAAGCGTTCAGCTATGCGGTGTCCCATGATCTCCGGGCCCCGCTGCGGCATGTCAGCGGTTACAGCACGGTCCTGATTGAAGATTACGGCGACAGCCTGGGGGAAGAGGGGAGGGAGTTCCTGAGCCGCATCCATGGCTCCAGCGAAAGGATGAGAGCCATCGTCGATTCCCTCCTTGAGTTATCGCGCATTGGCAAGGACGAGCTCAGACGGGAAAAAATCAATCTGGGGAGCATGGCGCGGGAGATTGCGGACGGTCTCCGGTTGTCGGAAGCTGGTCGCCAGGCAACCTTCCGCATCCAGGATGACGTGGTGGTCGAGGGGGACCCTCAGCTCCTGCGGAACGTGCTGGAAAACCTCCTGGGGAACGCCTGGAAATTCACCGCCAAAAGGGAACACGCCCTCATAGAGTTCGGTACGGTGGAGCTTGACGGCAGCAACGTCTGCTTTGTCCGCGATAATGGTGCCGGCTTCGACATGGCCTACGCCGACAAGCTCTTTGCACCGTTCCAGCGGCTCCACACCACCGCTGAATTCGAAGGGTCCGGCATCGGCCTTGCCACGGTGCGGCGCATCATCAACCATCACGGGGGAAAGCTCTGGGCCGAAGGAAAGCCGGGCGAGGGGGCGGCATTCTACTTTTCACTTTGACGTCTTCGCTGTGCCATCTTCTGCAAAATCGGTACGATGTGGTATCCTTTCTCATGAGATATGAGCCGGCCAGGGAGGTGGGCCCATGAAGAAAAAAATTGTCAAATCCGATGCCGAGTGGTGCAAGGAGCTCACACCCGAGCAGTACGAGATAACCCGCCGCAAGGGAACGGAGCGGGCCTTCACCGGCGCGTACTGGGACTGCCACGAGGAAGGTGTCTACCGCTGCATCTGTTGCGGGGCTGAACTCTTCACCTCCGCCGCCAAGTTCGATTCCGGCACCGGATGGCCCAGCTTCACCACCCCCGCCGACAATGAGAGCGTGGAGGCCGAGTCGGACTTCAGCTTCTTCATGCGCCGGACCGAGGTCCACTGCGCGGCCTGCGGCGCACACCTGGGGCATCTGTTCGACGACGGCCCGGCCCCCGCCGGCAAGCGCTACTGCATCAACTCGGCGGCGCTCACGCTGGAGAAAACGGGAGAGAACACGGGCCAATGACGGGCCGCCTTTGAAACCCCTTCCCCCTCTGCTATACTTTCGGCGTCATGCAAGAGTTATTCGTACGTTAGTTACGAACAGGCTCTCTGTCGAGAGGAAGCACCCATGTCCATTCTCCCCGGCGCCGACCCGGAGTTCATAGAATCCCTCTACCTGCGGTGGCGCGACGATCCCGCCGCCGTTTCCCCCCAGTGGCATGCCTTCTTCAGCGGATACGAGCTGGGGCGCGGGATGCCCGGCGGTGAGACCCTCTCCCCTGAACTTGCCGCCAAACAGTCGGCGGTGGATTCACTTATCTACCGCTACCGGGACCTTGGGCACCTCCTGGCCTGCACCGACCCCCTCTCCCCCTGCAAGCTGGAGCACCCGCTCCTGGCCCTGGACCACTATGACCTGGACGAGAGGGACCTGGACCGCACCTTCCATCCCCGGCGGTATGTGAAGAAGGAGGCGACGCTTCGGGAGATCCTCGATACCCTGCGGGAGACCTACTGCCGCTCCGTGGGGGTGGAGTTCATGCACATCCAGGATCCCTCCGTGCGGAGCTGGCTCATGGAGCGAATGGAGCCGGTCCGAAACCGGCCGACCTTTTCGCGGGAGGAAAAGCTCAACATCCTCGGCAAGCTCCAGGAGGCGGCCCTCTTCGAGGAGTTCCTCCACCGCAAGTTCCAGGGGCAGAAGCGCTTTTCCCTGGAGGGGGGGGAGACCCTCATCCCGCTCCTGGACGCGGTGGTGGAGCGGGCCGCGGAGCACGGGGGCACCGACCTCATCCTGGGGATGGCCCACCGGGGGAGGCTGAACGTCCTGGCGAACATCCTCGGCAAGCCCCTGGAAAACATCTTTGCCGAGTTTGCCGACAACGGGGGGCTCGGCTTCGTGGGGGACGGCGACGTGAAGTACCACAAGGGGTTCTCCCGGGACCGGGAGCTGACCGACGGCCGCGTCATCCACCTTACCATGGCCTTCAACCCCTCGCACCTGGAGGCCGTGGACCCGGTGGTGGAGGGGAAATGCCGGGCGCGGCAGGACGTTGCCGGACCGGGAAGCGACAAACGGGTGCTCCCGCTGCTGATTCACGGCGACGCCGCCTTCGCAGGCCAGGGGGTGGTGGCCGAGACCCTCAACCTCTCCCAACTGGAGGGGTACCGGACCGGCGGCACCCTCCATGTCGTCATCAACAACCAGATCGGGTTCACCACCCTGCCGGCCGATGCCCGCTCGTCCCTCTACGCCACCGACGTGGCAAAAATGGTGGCGGCGCCGGTCTTCCACGTCCACGGCGAGGACCCGGAAGCGGCGGTCCACGTGGCGCGGCTGGCCCTGGACTACCGGCAGGCCTTCGGCGCCGACGTGGTGGTCGAGATCATCTGCTACCGCCGCCACGGCCACAACGAGGGGGATGAGCCCTACTTCACCCAGCCCGCCATGTACAGCCTCATCAAGGACCGGCCGCCGGTCCACGAGGTGTACGCCGCCCGGCTGGCCGAGGAGGGGATCGGCCGGGAAGAGATCGCAGCCCGGTCGGCAGAGATGACCCGTCGCCTCGACGCCGCCCTGGGCTCCCCGCCCCGTCCCGTCCCCGGCGGTTTCGAGGGGAAGTGGGAGCAGTACCGGCGGGACTACGCCCCCGGCCCGGTCGAGACCGGCGTCTCCCGCGATGTCCTGCAGGACCTGGCCTTCCGGCTCGCCGTCATCCCCGACGGCTTCACCCCCCACCCGAAGGTGGCGGCGCTCCTGGCCAAACGGCGGGAGGCGGTGGAGCGGGGAGAGGGGATCGACTGGGGGAGCGCCGAGACCCTCGCCTATGCCACGCTCCTGGCGGAAGGTGTCTCCATCCGCCTCTCCGGTGAGGATACCCGGCGCGGCACCTTCGGCCACCGCCACGCCGTCCTCCACGACATGGCCACCGACGCCTCTTTCGTTCCCCTTGCAGGTACGGCGACGAATGGGGCCTCCTTCCAGGCCTGGGACAGCATGCTTTCGGAGTTCGCGGTCCTCGGCTTCGAGTACGGCTACTCGGTGGAGGCGCCCGAGGCGCTCGTCATCTGGGAGGCCCAGTTCGGCGATTTCGCCAACGGCGCCCAGGTCATCATCGACCAGTTCATCGCCGGCGGCGAGTCAAAGTGGCAGCGGGTGAGCGGCCTCGTTCTCCTCCTTCCCCACGGCTACGAGGGGCAGGGGGCCGAACACTCCAGCGCCCGGATCGAGCGCTTTCTCCAGCTCTGCGCCGACAACAACATGCAGGTGGCCTACCCCTCCACCCCGGCCCAGCTCTTCCATCTCCTGCGGCGGCAGATGAAGCAGCCCTTCCGCAAGCCCCTCGTGGTATTCTCCCCCAAGAGCCTCCTGCGCCATCCCCAGTGCGTCTCCCGGCTGGAGGAGCTGCAGGGGATGTTCCGGGAGGTGATCGTTGGCGGTGCCGCTCCCGAGAAGGCGCGGCGGCTTCTCCTCTGCACCGGGAAGATCTATTACGACCTCCTGGAGCGGGTGGAGAAGGATGGCCGGGAGGACGTGGCCATCGTCCGGGTGGAGCAGCTCTACCCCCTGCGGACCGATCTTCTGGGGGAGGCGGTGGAGCGGTTCCCGGAGGCAAAGGATGTGGCCTGGGTCCAGGAGGAGCCCCGGAACATGGGGGCCTGGAGCTTCATCCGGTCGCCCCTGGCGGAGATCTTCGGCGCTGAGCCCCGCTACGTGGGGCGGCAGGAGAACGACGTGCCGGCGGTGGGGTCCCACCGGCTGCACGGGGAGGAGCAGGAGCGGATTGTGGTGGAAGCGCTCAGATCGGGTCCCTGACGGGCCTGCTCCGGGCAACCCGATGATTGACCGTATTATGACACCAATTTCATGAGTATTCAGATTTCCAGGAAGGAGGGTAATATCATGTATGTATCGGGCAATTTTACGGGGAACACGATAGCGATGGTTCTGGCCGGAGGCAAGGGGGAGCGGCTCACCCCCCTCACCGTGAGACGGCCGAAACCAGGCGTGGCCTTTGGCGGGAAATACAAGATCATCGATTTTGTCCTGAGCAACCTGTTTAATTCGGGGATCAAGAAGGTCTACATCCTGACGCAGTACAAGGCGTACTCCCTGATGAAGCACATCAGGGAATCATGGGGGAAATGGGCCGGTCTCGGCGAATTCTTCGTCGCCATATCGCCCGAGACGAGCAGTGAGAGTGAGGAGTGGTTCAAGGGGACAGCCGATGCGATCAACCACTATCTGAGATTCATCGAATCATCCGATGCGGATTATGTGGCAATATTCGGAGGCGATCACATCTACAAGATGGATATTAGCCAGATGATAGAATACCACCGCATGAACAGGGCCGATATCACCATTGCCGCCCTTGAGGTGCCCCGTGAGGAAGCCAGGAGGTTCGGGGTCTTTTTGGTGGACGATGATAACCGGGTGACGGGATTTCAGGAGAAACCGGCTGATCCCGTGCCCATTCCGGGGAGAGATACCTGCTTTGCGTCCATGGGCAATTACATTTTTTCAACACAAAAGCTCATCGACATTCTGCTGGAGGGGAAGAAGCTCTACGAAGATCTTGATTTCGGCAAGCACGTGATTCCGATGATGCTTGCAAAGAAAGACCGGGTCTTCGCCTATAATTTCAACGACAACCTGATCCCCGGCATGAAGCCCGAGGAAAAGGGGTACTGGAAGGATGTGGGGACCATTGAATCCTACTACGAGGCCAACATGGATCTTATCCATGTTTCCCCGCAACTGAATCTCTACAATTACAAGTGGCCAATCCTGACGAACCAGGGAAATCTGCCGCCGGCAAAAACGGTGTTCGACGAAGAGGGCCGCCGCGGCATGAACATCAACTCCTATGTCTGCGCCGGCTGCATAACCAGCGGCAGCACCGTGCAGCGGTCCATCATCGGTCCCCGCGGCAAGGTGAACAGCTACAGCCTGGTTGAGGACTCGATCCTCTTTGAGAATGTCACCGTCGGCAGAAACGTAAAAATCAGACGGGCGATCATCGACAAAGACATCACCATTCCCGACGGGACCGAAATCGGCTATGACCATGAGGAGGACCTTCGCAGAGGATATACCGTAACCGAATCGGGCATTGTCGTGGTATCAAAGATAGAGAACTGAAAACTACCTTAACCCTGTATTGGAGAATGTACTGATGATTCAGAAGAAGAAAAGCAAGACCGTACACAGCCCGGGGCTTACCGATCTCCCCCCCCTGCCGATGGATGTGCCGAGCCTGATGGACGATTTCCGCCATTACTACACCTATAACCTTGGTCGCGACAAATACTGCCGGTCGGTTCACTACCACTACAAGGCGCTGGCCCTCTCTGTCCGCGACCGCCTCATGGAGCGCTGGAAGAACACCCGCTATGCCTACCTGGAGGCGGACTGCAAGCGGGGCTACTATCTGTCGCTGGAGTTCCTGATGGGGCGCGCCCTGGGCAATGCCATGCTGAATCTCGGCATTACCGATACCGCCACGAAGGCGCTCATGGACCTCGGCATCTCCATGGAAGACCTGGCCGAAGCCGAAATCGACGCGGGACTCGGCAACGGCGGCCTGGGTCGCCTGGCAGCCTGCTTCCTGGACAGCTGCGCCACCCTGCAACTGCCGGTAACGGGGTACGGCATCCGGTATGAGTACGGGATGTTCCGGCAGCGGATCGTGAACGGTCAGCAGGTGGAGGAGCCGGATCACTGGCTGCGCAACGGCAACCCCTGGGAGATAGAGCGCCCGGAGTATACCCAGCGGGTCTGCTATGGCGGCCACACCGAGCGCTACCGTACCGATGACGGTGCGTCCCGCGTCCGGTGGGTGGATACCCATGACGTGCTGGCCGTTCCCTATGATACGCCGGTGCCGGGCTACACGAACGGCACGGTCAATACCCTGCGGCTCTGGAAATCGGTCGCAACCGACGCCTTCAACCTGGGTGAATTCAATGCCGGCAGCTACACCGAATCGGTTGCCGCCAAGAACGAAGCCGAAAACATCACCATGGTGCTCTACCCCAATGACGCCAGCGAGAACGGCAAGGCGCTGCGGTTGCGCCAGCAGTATTTCCTCGCGTCGGCCAGCCTGCAGGATGTCATCGAGCGCTGGGTCGTGATAGGCAAGGGGGATTTCAGCACCTTTGCCGAGAAAAACTGCTTTCAGCTGAACGACACCCATCCGAGCTGCGCCGTGCCGGAACTGATGCGCCTTTTGATGGACGAGCAGGGGATGGGGTGGGACCAGGCCTGGCAGATCACCAGCCGCACCATGGCGTACACCAATCACACCCTCCTGCCCGAGGCCCTGGAGAAGTGGCCGCTCCCCCTCTTCCGCCAGCTCCTGCCGCGCCTCTTGGAGATCATCCTGGAGATCAACGCCCACTTCCTGGCCGAGGTCTCCAGCCGCTGGCCCGGCGACCATGAACGCCTGCGGCGCATGTCCATCATCGAGGAGGGATCGACCCCCCAGGTCCGCATGGCCTATCTGGCCATTGTCGGCAGTTTTTCCGTGAACGGGGTCGCCGCCCTCCACTCACAGCTCCTTGCCCAGGGTCTGTTCCGGGACTTTTACGAGCTCTGGCCCCACAAGTTCAACAACAAGACCAACGGGGTCACGCCGCGCCGCTGGCTCGCCTGGTGCAATCCGGGCCTGAGCCGGCTGTTGACGGACACCATCGGCGACGGCTGGGTTGCGGACCTGGGTGAGATCAGGCGGATTGCCGATTTCGCCGACGATGCCGGTTTCCGGAGCCAGTGGCGGGCGGTCAAGCTGGCCAACAAGGAGCGTCTGGCGGCCCTGGTCCAGGACAAGTGCGGCGTCACCTTCAACCCGGAGTCCCTGTTCGACGTGCAGGTGAAGCGGATCCACGAATACAAGCGCCAGCTCCTCAATATCCTCCATGTCATCCATCTCTACGACCGGATCAAGCGCGGCGACACCGCCGGATGGACGAACCGGAGCGTCCTCATCGGCGGCAAGGCGGCACCCGGCTATTTCATGGCCAAGCTCATCATCAAACTGATCAACAATGTCGCCCATGTGGTGAACGCCGATCCCCAGGTGGAGGACCGGCTCAAGGTGGCGTTTCTCCCCAACTACCGGGTCACGGCCATGGAGGTCATCTGCCCCGGCACCGACCTGTCGGAGCAGATTTCCACCGCCGGCAAGGAGGCATCGGGCACCGGCAACATGAAATTCATGATGAACGGCGCTCTGACCATCGGCACCCTGGATGGCGCCAACATCGAAATCCGGGAAGAGGTGGGGGACGATAATTTCTTCATGTTCGGGCTCACGGCCGAGGAGGTGGAGGCGACGCGCCCGGGGTACAACCCTGGCGCCATCATCGATGCCGACACCGATCTGGGGCGGGTCATGAACCTGCTGGCGTTCGGCCACTTCAACCTGTTCGAGCCGGGGATATTCGATCCGATCATCACGGCCATTACCAGCCCCTACGATCCCTGGATGGTCGCCGCGGATTTCCGCAGCTACGTTGGCGCCCAGGAGAGGGTCGACGCCGCATACCAGGATCAGGAGCGGTGGACGCGTATGAGCATCATCAACAGCGCCTCCAGCGGCAAGTTCTCCACCGACCGGACCATCCGGGAGTACAACGAGGATATCTGGCGTCTGCAACCGGTGCCGGCAGTCACCGCGAGGTAACGGATCTGCCTGCAACCATGAACGTGAAAGGTTTTCCCTATGGAAATCAAGATACCTTCGGTCGGTGAATCGGTTTTCGAGGCCCTGGTGGGAAAGTGGCTGAAACTGAATGGCGAGGCGGTCAGGAAGGACGAGCCGGTCTGTGAGATCGAGACCGACAAGATCACCATGGAGATCAACGCCGAGGCCGACGGCGTCCTCACCGTCCTGGTGGCGGAGGGGACCACGGTGAAGATCGGCACCGTCATCGGCATCATCACGGAGGGGGCCGTGGCGGCCGGCGCACCGGCTCCTGAACAGCCCGCAGCGCCCAAGGAGGCCCCTCCCCTGTCGCCGGCCGCCAGGAAGATCGCCCAGGAGCGGGGGATCAGCCCGGAGAGCGTCCAGGGGACCGGACGTGGTGGGCGGGTGACGGTGGACGACCTTTTGAAGGGGGAGGGAAAAGCTGCAGAAGAAGCCGCACCCTCACCCCCTTCGCAACAGCCGCCGCTTTTTGCCCCGGCCACTTCTCCCGCCCCTGAGCCGAAGGAGCAGGCGGCCGAGAGGGATCGCATCACCCGCACCCCCATGACCCCCATCCGCAAGCGGATCGCCGAGCGTCTCCTGGCGGTCCGGCAGCAGACCGCCATGCTCACCACCTTCAACGAGGCGGACCTGGGGCGGGTGATGGAACTGCGGAAGAAGTACAAGGAGCACTTTCAGAAGAAGCACGGGATCTCCCTCGGTTTCATGTCGTTCTTCGTGAAGGCCTGCGTGGAGGCCCTGAAGGAGTTTCCGGCGGTGAACGCCTCCATCGACGGAGACGACATCGTCCGCCACCACTACTACCACATCGGCATCGCCATCGGCGCCGAGAAGGGGCTCGTGGTGCCGGTCCTCCGCGATGCCGACCGGCTCTCCTTCGCCGAGATCGAGACGGCCATCGCGGGGTTCGTGGAGAAGATCACGACCAACCGGCTGGAGCTCTCGGATCTCCAGGGGGGTACCTTCAGCATCTCCAACGGCGGGGTCTATGGTTCCCTCCTCTCCACCCCCATCCTCAACCCGCCCCAGAGCGGGGTCCTCGGCATGCACGCCGTCCAGGAGCGCCCCGTGGTCCGCGACGGCCAGATCGTGGCCCGCCCCATGATGTACCTGGCCCTTTCCTATGACCACCGGATCATCGACGGCCGCGAGGCGGTGGGGTTCCTGAAGAAGGTGAAGGAGTACGTGGAAGAGCCCGAGGAGCTCTTCCTTGAAGGATAAATTGACGACAGCGGTGATCTGCTCCGTGCTGGCGACCCTGTTTCTGGGCATGCCGGAGCCGTCGGCATCGGCCGTTGCCCGAGGAGCCAAGGGGGCCAAGACTGCGGCGGCGCATGAGTATTCTCGGATCAGGGCCGCAGCGCAGCGGGGGGACGCCAGCGCCTCCTTTCGGCTGGCGCTGATGCTCCTTAACGGCAGTGTGGCGCGTAATACGGCGGAGGCGGCCCGATTCATGAAAATGGCGGCGGAGCGGGGGCACGTGCAGGCTCAGTATTCCCTCGGGACTCTCTACTATGAGGGGACGGGGGTGAAGCAGGATCGAAAGCAAGCCGCTGGCTGGATTGCCAGGGCGGCGGCCGGTGGCGATGCTGAGGCACAGTACGCCTATGGCATGCTGCTTCTTTCCGGCGACGGTGTGCCGGTGGACAAGGTGCAGGCCATGGATTGGCTGGGGAAGGCGTCCCGCCAGGGGAGCGCAGGGGCCCGCGACGTGCTTCGACAACTTGTCGCCTTTCAGGGGCGCCCCCCCGAAATTCGCTCCCTGGAACCGGTCATCACGGCACCACCGTCTGGAAGCCGGAGCGTTGAGGCCAATGAACGGACACGTCTTGAAGGGATGGGGGTTATCCTCGACCAGGGAGAGTTCAGCCTCCGGTTTTCCATGCCCCATCTGCGGGATGCAATCGATCCGGCCTACCCGGTGACGTCTCCGGACACGGGGGTCTGGGATCGCCTTCAGGGGGGAACGTTTGAAATCATCTTCCGGCTGGACGAGTGACGGGAACAAAGAAGCAGCCCTCCTTCAGGCGCGAACACGAAATTTCACGGCAACAGATCGGGAGGATTCATGGCCAACGACACATACGACCTCATCGTCATCGGCGCTGGCCCCGGCGGATACGTGGCCGCCATCCGCGGGGCCCAGCTCGGCATGACCGTGGCTGTGGTGGAGAAGCGGGAGGCCCTGGGCGGAGTCTGTCTCAATGAGGGGTGCATCCCCAGCAAGGCTCTCCTGGACTCCTCGGAGCTCTTTTCCCTGGCCCGGGACCGGTTCGCCGGCCACGGTATCGCCATTGATCCGCCGCGGCTCGACCTGGCCCGGATGATGGCCCGCAAGGACGATGTGGTGAAAAAGCTGACCGACGGGGTCGCCTTTCTCCTCAAGAAGAACAAGATCGCCTGGGTGCAGGGGACGGCGCGCCTCGCCGGTGTGCGGGATGGCGCCCATGGGGTGGAGGTGACGACGAGCGAGGGGACGCAGCAGCTCCGGGGGAAGCGGGTGCTCCTGGCCACCGGCAGCGAGGCCGCGGCGATCCCCTTCATGCCCTTTGACGGAGACACGGTGGCGAGCGCCCGGGAGGCCCTCTCCTTCGACCGGGTGCCGGAGCATCTGCTGGTGGTGGGGGCGGGGTACGTGGGCCTGGAGCTCGGGTCGGTGTGGCGGCGGCTCGGGAGCCAGGTGACGGTGGTGGAGATGCTGCCGAAGATGCTCCCCAACACCGACGGCCAGGTGGCCGACACCCTGATGCGCTCCCTTAAAAAGCAGGGAATCGCCTTCAGGATGGAGACAAAGGTGACCGGCTTCGCCAAACGGGACGGTAAGGCCGTGGTCACCGTGGAGTCCGGCGGGGCCACCGAAGAGATCGCCTGCGACAAGGTGCTGGTGGCGGCTGGGCGTCGCCCCCTCACGGCGGGGCTCGGCCTGGAGGATCTGGGAGTCCGGCTGGAGGAGGGGCGGATCGCGGTGGACGCAAACTACCTGACCTCGGTGCCGGGGGTCTACGCCATCGGCGACCTGATCCACGGCCCCATGCTGGCCCACAAGGCCATGGTGGAGGGGGAGGTCTTCGCCGAGCGGCTCGCCGGTCAGGCCTCGGTGGTGGACTATGCCTTCATCCCTGGTATCGTGTATACGTGGCCCGAAGCGGCCGGCGTGGGGCGGACCGAGGAGCAGCTGAAGGCGGAGGGAGTCGCGTACAGTGTCGGTAAGTTCCCCTTCATGGCCAATGGCCGCGCCAAGTGCATGGACGAGACGGAGGGGTTCGTGAAGATTCTTGCCACCCCAGACACCGGCCGGGTCCTCGGTATCCACGTCATCGGTCCACGGGCCTCGGACCTCATCGCCGAGGCGGTCACCGTCATGACCTACGGCGGCAGCGCTGCCGACATCGCCATGACCTTCCACGCCCACCCGACCCTTGCCGAGGCCATGAAGGAAGCGGCCCTGGATGTGGAGAAGCGGGCGATACATGTGTGACGGGTAGGGGCACGGTTCCCGCGCCCAGGGCGGGGAAACCCCGCCCCTACGGTCCAATGAGGAGAGTGATATGTCCAAGAACCTCGCAACAAAGATCCTCGAAGCGCATCTCGTCAAGGGTGAACTGAAGCCGGGCACCGAGATCGCCCTGAAGATCGACCACGCGCTCCTCCAGGACGCCACCGGCACCATGGCGATGCTGGAGTTCATCGCCATGGGGGTCGACCGGGTGAAGGTGGAGCTGGCGGCCCAGTACATCGACCATAACCTCCTCCAGACCGACAACCGCAACGCCGACGACCATGTCTTCCTCATGACCGCGGCCCAGCGGTTCGGCATCCTCGTTTCCAAGCCGGGGAACGGGGTCTCCCACCAGGTGCACCTGGAGCGCTTCGGCGTGCCGGGCAAGACCATGCTCGGGGCCGACTCCCACACCACCTCCGCCGCCGGCCTCTCCATGATCGCCATCGGCGCCGGGGGGCTCGACGTCTCCCTGGCCATGGCCGGGCATCCCTTCCACCTCCCCTGCCCGAAGATCTGGGGGGTGAAGCTCACGGGAGAGCTCCAGCCCTGGGTCTCGGCCAAGGACGTGATCCTGGAGATGCTCCGTCGCCACACGGTGAAGGGGGGCGTCGGGAAGATCATCGAGTACTACGGCCCCGGCGTGGCCACCCTCTCGGCCACCGACCGGGCCATCATCGGCAACATGGGGGCGGAGCTGGGGGCCACCACCTCCCTCTTCCCCTCGGACCACCGGACCCGGGAGTTCCTGGAGGCCCAGGGGCGTGGTCAGGCCTGGCAGGAGCTTGCCGCCGACCCGGACGCCGCCTACGACGAATACGAAGAGATCGACCTCGCCACGGTGGAGCCCCTCATCGCATGCCCCTCGTCGCCGGGCAACGTGGTGCGGGTGGCCGACATCGAGGGGCTCAAGGTGGATCAGGTGCTGGTGGGGAGTTCAGCCAACTCCGCCTTCCGGGATCTCATGTCCGTCTGCTGCATCCTGGACGGCCGCCGCGTCGCCCCCCACGTTTCCTTCAACGTGAATCCCGGCAGCCGCCAGGTGCTGGAGAACGTGGCCGACCAGGGGGGGATCATGATGCTCCTGCTGGCCGGTGCCCAGATCCACCAACCGGGGTGCCTCGGCTGCATCGGCATGGGACAGGCGCCGGGGACCAACCAGGTGAGCCTCCGCACCTTCCCCCGCAACTTCCCGGGGAGAAGCGGCACGAAGGATGACAAAGTCTACCTCTGCTCCCCCGAGACGGCGGCCGCCGCCGGCATCTTCGGCGTGGTCACCGACCCCCGCAAGCTGGAGAGCCTCATGCCGTGGCCCAACGTGCAGAATCCGGCGAAATACGTCCTGGACGACTCCAGCATCATCTTCCCCCTCCCACCGGAGGAGGCGAATCAGGTGGCAATCGTCACCGGCCCCAACATCGTCCCGTTCCCCGACTTCGACCCCCTCCCCGAGACCCTGGAGGCGGAGGTCATCCTCACCGTGGGGGACAACATCTCCACTGACACCATCATGCCGGCCGGCAACAAGGTCCTCCCCTACCGCAGCAACATCCCCGCCATCAGCCAGTTCGTTTTCGAGCAGCTGGATCCCGAGTTTCACACGCGGGCGAAAGAGAAGGGGAGCGGCGTGGTCATCGGCGGGGAGAACTACGGCCAGGGGTCGAGCCGGGAACACGCGGCCCTGGCCCCCCGCTATCTGGGCATCCGGGCCAAGATCGTCAAGAGCTTCGCCCGTATCCACAAGGCCAATCTGGTCAACTTCGGCATCCTGCCGCTCACCTTCAAAAGTCTCGCGGACTATGACCTCCTGAAGCAGGGGGACCGCCTGGTCTTTCCCGACGTCAGGCGGCTCGTGGCCTCCGGTGCCACGGAGATACCGGTGCAGGTGGAGGGACGGGAGATCGTCACCCTTCTGGAGGTTTCCGACCGGCAGCGACAGGAACTCCTGGCCGGCGGGACCCTGAACTTCGTGAAAAGTGGGAACGTGTAGGGGCGCGGAATGGGGGAGCCCATGGGGCGTGACGGGGGGAAGAACCGGTGCGTTTGAACAGGGCGGTCCTATGGGCGCTGCTGGTGTTTTCCCTTTTCATGGGGATCGGCGCGGTGCTTGCCGGAGAACTGGTGCGCGCACGGCAACAGGAGTGTCGCCAGGCCGTATCACAGATTGCCGCCAACGCCGCCTACTCCCTTGAGCGCCAGCTTTTCCGCTCCCTGTCGGCCACCAGCGCCCTTGCCGCAATACTGCGACAAAACGGCAGGATAGAGAACTTCGATGCCCTGTCGGCCGAGATGATCAACGTCTACGGCGAAATCAGCGCCCTCCAGCTAGTGCCCAATGGTGTCATCACCCAGGTCTACCCCCTGGCCGGCAACGAAAAGGCTGTCGGATTTGACATCCTCCGTGATCCTGCCCGCAGCTTCGAAGCTTTGCGGGCCATCGAGTCGCGCCGGCTGTCCCTCGACGGTCCCTTTGAGCTGAGGCAGGGGGGGACGGCGGTCGTTGGCAGACAGGCGGTGTTTCTTCCCGATGGCCGGGGTGGGGAGCGATTCTGGGGATTCACCGCCGTGATTATCCGGTTGCCGGCGTTGATGGCTGCCGGCAACCTGGGTCTGCTCGAGAAGAACGGCTATGCGTATCAGGTGTCCCGAATTCACCCCAACACCGGCGAAAAAATAGCATTCGCCCATGGGGGCGGCACTTCGCTGACGGACCCGGTCGAGTTCACCTTCCCTGTTCCCAACGGCAAATGGGTGCTGGCGGTGTCGCCGTCTGCGGGGTGGCTCACGCTCTCCGAAATCCTGTTGTACGGCGCCACGGTCCTGGGCGTCAGCCTTGCCCTTGCCGGCCTCGCCTATGTGGTGCAGCGCCAGCCGGAGCTGCTGCGCTGCGAGGTGGCGAAACGAACGGCCGAGCTCGAGGCTGCCAGGAGCCGCCTCGAAGCGGAGGTCCGGGAGCGGGTGCGGGTCGAGGAGGAGGTCCGGCGCCTCAACGCCGACCTGGAGCAGCAGGTCGCCAAGAGAACCTCCCAGCTGGCGTCCGCCAATCAGGAGCTGGAATCGTTCAGCTATTCGGTATCCCACGATCTTCGGGCGCCCCTGTGCACCATCGAAGGATTTACCCGGATCCTCAGGGAAGAGCATGCCGGTTCCCTGGACGAAAACGGCAGACAGGTCCTGATGCGGATCTGCAAGGCCGGCGACCGGATGAAGGAACTCATCGACCATCTCCTCGAATTGTCCCGGGTGAGCCGGGGGGAACTGGTCCGGCAGAAAGTCGATCTCAGCGCCATGGCCCGGGAGGTCGCCGCGGAATTCCAGGGGGGCGATCCCGGCCGTTCCGTGACGTTCAGGATTGCCGACGGCATTGTGGTGTCGGGTGATGCCGGGCTTTTGCGGGTAGCCCTCGAAAACCTCCTGGGCAATGCCTGGAAATATACCGGGGGGACGGAGGGGGCGCTGATCGAGTTCGGCGCCGACGGGAGCGGGGGGGAGCGGGTTTTTTTCATCAGGGACAACGGCGCCGGCTTCGACATGAAGTACGCCGACAGGCTCTTCGGCGTGTTCCAGCGGCTGCACAGCTCCGCGGAGTTCGAAGGGATAGGGGTCGGGCTTGCCACGGTGCAGCGGATTATCGTTCGCCACGGCGGACGGATCTGGGCCGAGGGGGCTGTCGGCAGCGGCGCCACCTTCTTCTTTACCCTGGGGTAAGTGCGGCGTTTGCAGCCCAGCAGGAGGATTGACTGTCGCGTGGGGGATGAAGCCATGAGAAATGGCGGCCCGATAGGGGGGGCGGTACTGCTCTTCGCTGTTTTCCTGGGAGCCGGCGCGTTCTTTGTGCACCAGGTGGAGCAGGGACGCCGGCATGAGCAGCGCCGGAACGTGGCCCAGTTGGCCATGGGCGCTGCCCATTCGCTGGAGCATCAGATATCCAGTTCTCTGTCTGCCTCCTACGCTCTCGCCGCCATCCTGCGCCAGGCTGGCACCATCAGGGACTTCGACGCCCTTGCCGCCGAGATGATCCGGATCTACGGCGGAATCAACAGCCTCCAGCTCGCTCCGGGGGGGGTCATTACCACAATCTACCCCCTGGCCGGCAACGAAAAGGCCATTGGCCACAATCTTCTCCAAGATCCCCTGCGGCGCACCGAGGCGCTGCGGGCGGTCGAGAGCCGGCAAATAGCCCTTGCCGGCCCTTTCGAGCTGAGGCAGGGGGGGGTGGGGGCCATCGGCAGGCTGGCGGTTTTCGTTCCCGACGGAGTCGGTGGGGAGCGCTTCTGGGGCTTCGTCACGGTCATGATGCGCCTCCCGGACCTGATCACGGCAAGCAATCTGGAATCCCTCGAAAAGGGTGACTGCGGGTATGAACTTACCCGGCTCAACCCGGATACCGGCCGCTGGGAATCCATTGCCCGCTCCGACGGTCCGCTCCAGGCACCGGTGGAAAGTACCATCGATGTCCCCAACGGGAAGTGGAAGTTGGCCGTGGCGCCGAAGCACGGATGGCAGAACTCTCCATTTTCCCCCCTGAATTACCTCCTGGTGGGGGGGATCAGCGGCATCCTGGCGTTTCTTGCCTATCTCATGCTGAGACAGCCGGGAATGCTGCGCCAGAAGGTCCTCCTGCGGACCGCGGACCTGGAGGAGGCCAACCGGCAGTTGGAGGCGGAAATCCGCGAGCGCCGCCTCGCTGAAGATAAAGTCCGCTGCCTCAATGCCAACCTGGAACGGCGGGTCGCCCAGCGGACCGCCCAGCTCGAGGGTTCCAACCGGGAGCTGGAGTCGTTCAGCTATTCGGTCTCCCATGACCTGCGAGCCCCCTTGCGGCATATGGAGAGCTTCAGCCGCATCCTTGCGGAAGATCATGCCGAGCAGATCGACGAAGGGGGGCGGCAGTGCCTGGAGCGGATAGAGGCGGGAATTCGGCGCATGAAGCTGCACATAGACAGCCTGCTGCAGCTTGCCCGGCTCGCCAGGGATCCGTTGCGAATTTCCACGGTCGATCTGAGCGGCATGGTCCGTGAAATCTCCGCCGAGCTGGCAGCCTCCGGGCCGGGACGCCGGGTTTCGTTTACGGTGGCTGACGGCATAGCGGCCAAGGGAGACGCAGACCTTCTCCGGATAGGGCTGGAACACCTCTTCGGCAACGCGTGGAAGTTCACCGAAACCCGCAGCGAGGCTCGAATCGAATTTGGCGCCTCGGAAACCGGCGGGAGGCGGGTCTTCTTCGTCCGGGACAACGGCGTCGGCTTCGACATGCGGTATGCCGACAGGCTCTTCGGCGCCTTTGAGCGGCTCCACGGGGCCGATGAATACGAAGGCGCCGGCATCGGCCTCGCAGCGGTCCAGCGGATTATCCGGCGGCACGGCGGGGAGATCTGGGCCGAAGCAAAGGTAGATGCAGGAGCCACCTTCTTTTTCACGTTGAACTCACCGGGGCGGCCCGAGAGCGAGCCCGACCCGCACAGATAGCGAGGTTCCCATGGAATCGAAACTCCGCGCCATTCTTTCCGACGCAGAACTCCTCAGGATGTACGAGCAGATGGTCCTCTCCCGCGAGTTCGAGGAGTCGTGCGCCGAACAGTACACCAAGGGGCACATCACCGGCTTCCTCCACCTCTACAGCGGCCAGGAGGCGGTGGCCGTGGGGGCCACGGCCGGCCTCCACCGGGAAGACTACATCCTCTCCGCCTACCGGGAGCACGCCCAGGCCATCGTCCGGGGGGCCGAGCCGCGGCGGGTCATGGCCGAGCTCTTCGGGAAGCGAACCGGCATCTGCAAGGGGAAGGGGGGCTCCATGCACCTCTTCGACCCGAACCTCTCCTTCATGGGGGGATATGCCATTGTCGGAGGCCAGTTCCCCATTGCCGTGGGGCTGGCCTTCGCCGCCAAATACCGGAAAGAGGGGCGGATTGCCGCCTGCTTCTTCGGCGACGGCGCCGTGAACCAGGGGACTTTCCACGAATCCCTCAACTGGGCCCGGCTCTGGGAGTTGCCGGCCCTTTTCATCTGCGAGAACAACCACTACGGCATCGGCACCTCGGTGGCGCGGGCCTCGGCCCTGCCCGACATCCATCGGCGGACCTGCGGCTATGACATCCCGTCGGAGCGGGTCTACGGCATGGACGTGGTCGCGGTGTATGAGGCTGTCAAATGGGCGGCCGAGTGGGTGCGGGAACACAACCGCCCCTATCTCATCGAGGCGATCACCTACCGCTTCCGGGGGCACTCCATGGCTGACCCCGGCAAGTATCGCAGCCTCGCCGAGGTGGAGTTGTGGAAAAGCCGCGACCCCATCCCGGCCTTCGCGAACCGGCTGGTGGAGGAGGAGATAGCCACCGAGGCCCAGCTGGAGGGGATCCGGCAGCAGGCCCTGGTGACGGTGGCCGAGGCGGTGGCGTTTGCCGAGGAGTCGCCGTGGCCGGAGGATGGGGAAGTGTGGGAGGATATCTATGTGTAAAAATCTGCCACGGAGACACGGAGAAAGACAAGGGCAGGAAGGCAGGGTGTGTTGGGTGCAAACCGTAGCAAGTCGAGAATTGGCGGGTTACGAAACCAAGCGGTTCAGCGGCCCGAATGTGGCAAATTGATTTCTTGTTAGTCCTTTTAACCGGTGCTATTGTTGGTGCTATAAGAGGTACTTTTGAGGAGGAACCATGCAACCATCCACCAAGTTTTCAGAAGACATCGTCCCGCTGAGCGATATGAAGGTTAATCCCGGTCGGATAGTCAATCAGGTTGACAAAACCCACCGGCCAGTGCTGTTGACCAACCGGGGACGAGGCGTTGCCGTTGTCCAGTCGCTTAAGGATTACGAGACGGAAACGGAGGAGCGGGCATTTCTGCGGGGGGTCGTCCAGGGGTTGATGGACCTGGAAGAGGGGCGGGAACTGGACCTTGCGGATGTGAAAAGCCGCCTTGGCCTGAGCTGAAACCATGCCGCAAAAACATACGATCACCTTTGCCGTTTCGGCGGTCGAGGATATTGAGGATATTCGCTCATGGTATGCTGACCAGCAGGTTCCTGACGTGGGCGAGCGATTGATCGGAGAGGTGATTTCCCATGTGGAACAGCTTGCCGACTATCCCGAAAGCGGCCGTATCGTGCCCGAGTTTGGGGTCGCCCATTTGCGGGAGATTATCCATCCTCCGTTTCGTATCGTCTATCGTCTCGACAAAACCCGTGTGCGCATTGTCCGGGTCTGGCGGAGTGAACGACTGCTCAAGGTGCGTTAGTCCCCGCCCGGCTGATTTCCCCTGTGTTTCCGTGTCTTAGTGGCAAATTCTGGAGGTTTGACAAATGACCGAAATGACCTACCGCGACGCCCTGAACCTGGCCCTGAAGGAAGAGATGCGCCGCGACCCGTCCGTGGTCGTCTGGGGCGAGGATGTGGCCCTGTACGAAGGCTCCTTCAAGGTGACCCGGGGGCTGTTGTCTGAGTTCGGCGAGGAGCGGGTGAAGGATACTCCCATCTCCGAGAACACCATCGTGGGGGTCTCCATCGGTGCGGCCATGGGGGGCTTGAGGCCCGTGGCGGAGTTGATGACGGTGAACTTCGCCCTTCTCGCCATGGACCAGATCGTGAACCACATGGCCAAGATCCGCTCCATGTTCGGAGGGCAGACCCATCTCCCCATGGTGATCCGGGCCCCGGGAGGCGGGGGGAGCCAGCTGGCGGCCCAGCACTCCCAGAGCCTGGAGACCTACTTCATGCACTGCCCCGGCATCCATGTGGCGGTGCCGGCCACCCCGGCCGACGCCAGGGGGCTCCTGAAGGCTTCCATCCGCGACAACAACCCTGTCATGTTCCTGGAGCACGAGCTCCTCTACAACAGCAAGGGGGAGGTGCCCGACGACCCGGAGTTCCTGGTTCCCTTGGGGAAGGCCGAGGTGAAGCGGGAAGGGACCGACGTGACGGTCGTCGCCTATTCCCGGATGACCATCCTGGCGCTGCAGGCCGCGGCGGAGTTGGAGAAGGAGGGTGTCTCCTGCGAGGTGGTGGACCTGCGGACCCTCTCGCCGCTGGACACGGAATCTTTCGTGGCATCGGTAAAGAAGACCGGCCGGGCCGTGGTGGTGGAGGAGTGCTGGCGCACCGCCGGCCTCGGGGGACACCTGGCCGCCACCATAGCCGAGGAGTGTTTCGACCGGCTCCTGACGCCGGTGCGGCGGGTGTCGGGGCTCGACGTGCCGATGCCCTACTCGCGGAAGATCGAGCGGATCTGCATCCCGCAGGTGGAGACCATTGTCGCGGCGGTTCGCGAGACGTTGAGCGGAAAATACTGATAAAGGGGTTTCGTATGCCGACCAACATAACCATGCCGAAACTATCCGACACCATGACCGAAGGCCGCCTCGTCTCCTGGAAGAAGGGGGTTGGCGACACGGTGGAGCGCGGCGAGATCATCGCCGAGGTGGAGACGGACAAGGCAACCATGGAACTGGAGGCGTTCGCCTCCGGGGTCCTCGTGGAGCAGCGGGTGAAGACGGGGGAGTTGGTGGCGGTCGGCACCGTCATCGGCGTCATCGGCGCGGCGGGCGAGGCGCCAGTGGCAAAGGAGGAGACCCCACGTCCGGCACCCGAAGCCACCTGGCAGCCGCCGGCCCCGGAGCCGGAGGCGGCAGCGACGGGGGGAGTCCCCGAACGGGTGATGGAGCTCCCCGAGGCGGTGGAGCCGTCCCCCCCGACCGCCGCCGACCATCCGGACGACACCAGGGCCTCCCCGGCGGTGCGGCGGTTGGCCCGGGAGAAGGGGATTGACCTCCGGCAGGTTGAGGGGAGCGGCCCCGAGGGGCGTATTCTCCAGGAGGATCTGGAGCGTTTCCAGGCGGGCACGAAGGTGACGGAGAAACTGCCGGCGGAGGGGGAGTCTGCCGCAGGTCCCGCTGAGGGAGGAACAGAGCCCCTTTCCCGCATGCGGAGCGCCATTGCGAAGGTGACGGGGGAGGCGTGGCGGACGATTCCCCACTTCTACGAGACGATGGAAATCGACATGAAGGAGGCGGTGGAGGTGATCCGTGAACTGAAGGGGGGCGGGCACGCCGTCACCTTCAACGATCTGGTCATCAAGGGGGTGGCCATGGCCCTGGCGGCGTTCCCTCGGCTCAACGCATCCTTTGCCGGCGACCGGATTGTGCTCCACGACGCCATCAACATCGGCTTTGCCGTGGCCATGGACGACGGGCTCCAGGTGCCGGTGGTGAAGGGGTGCCAGGGGCTCTCCCTGAAGGAGATCGCCCTCCAGGCCATGCGCCTGGCCGAGCGGGCCCGAAGCGGCGCCATCACCCAGGAGGAGATCTCCAGCGGCACCTTCAGCGTTTCCAACCTGGGGATGTACGGCATCGAGGAGTTCGCCGCAGTCATTCTTCCACCCCAGGCGGCGATCCTGGCCGTGGGGGCAGTGGCCGACCGGCCGGCGGTGCGCGACGGACATCTGGTCGCCGCCAAGACCATGCGGGTGACCCTCTCCTGCGACCACCGGGTGGTGGACGGAGCCTATGGGGCGCGGTTCCTGGGTGAATTGAAGCGGGTAGTGGAAAATCCGGTGCTGATGCTGGTCTGACGATGAACATGATTGACCTCGGCTGCCTCGACTACCACACCACCTACGCCATGCAGGAGAGGCTGGCGGAGGCGGTTGCCGACGGAACCTCCCCGGAGACGCTGCTACTGGTGGAGCATCCGCCGGTCTACACCACCGGCCGGGGAGGTCGCCGGGAAAACGTGCTCGACCCCGGTATCCGGGTGGTGGAGACCAACCGGGGGGGCGACGTGACCTTTCACGGGCCGGGACAGCTGGTCGGCTACCCGATCATCGACCTGGGGCGCCGGGGCCGCGACCTGCACCGCTACCTCCGTTTTCTGGAAGAACTCCTCATCCACGTGGCGGCCGACTTCGACGTCGCCGCCCGCCGCGAGTCGGGCCGCACCGGCATCTGGACTGACGGGGGGAAGCTCGCCTCCATCGGCGTCGGCGTCCGCCGCTGGGTGACCATGCACGGGTTCGCCCTCAACGTCGCCAATGACCTGTCCCCCTTTAGCCCCATCAACCCCTGCGGGATCGTTGCCTGCCCCATCACCTCCCTCTCCGTTGTTCTCGGTCATCACGTGCCGCTTGCTGCCGTCAGCCGTTCAGCGGCCGAGCGGTTTTCTCCCCTCCTCGACGCGTGGCTTCCCTGCCGGGAGTCTCCTGAACCGGCCCCCTGACCTTACAATTCGAGGAGACGTGGTATACTTATTCAGTTCCTATGCAATGAATAAGGAGGTTTATCATGCCCGTCACCGACCAGAGGAAACTTCTTCCCGAGCAGCTTCGCTGGAGCTGCGATCCCGGCCAGTTCGACTTCGACACCACCGACGACCTCCCCGAGCTGGAAGGAACCCTGGGGCAGGCCCGGGCCCTTGCCTCCATCGATTTCGGCCTCGATATCCGGGAGAGCGGCTTCAACCTCTTCCTCGCCGGCGAGGCCGGCACCGGCCGCACCTCCACCATCAAGAACATCCTGAAGAAGAAGGCCAAGTCCGAGCCCCCTCCCTTCGACTGGGTCTACGTCAACAACTTCAAGTCTCCTGACCTCCCCATCGCCCTGGCGCTCCCGACCGGTAAGGGTGCCGAGCTGGAAACGGACATGCGGGAGTTGATCGACGCGGTGCGCAGCATCATCCCCAAGGCCCTGGACAGCAAGGAGTACGAGGCCAACAAGGCCACCATCATCGAGGCCTACCAGGAGAAAAACAACGAACTGTTCGGAAAGCTGGAGGCCGAGGCCCAGGAGAAAGGCTTTGCCCTGCAGCGTACCGTTTCGGGGCTTGTCATGGTTCCCCAGAAGGAGGGGCGCAACTACACCCAGGAGGAATATGACGCCCTCACCAACCAGGAGAAGGAGAAGCTGGAGGAGGTGGGGCAGGAGTTGACCGAGAAACTCAACGACGTGCTCCGCCAGGTGCGTGACAACGAAAAGCAGACCAAGGACCAGCTTGCCCAGCTGGACCGGGACCTGGGCAATGCCTCGGTGGGGCACCACATTGACCCCCTTCGGGAGAAGTACGGCGACAACCCCAAGGTGGTGGAGTACCTGAACGCGGTCCAGGAGGACATCATCGCAAACCTGGAGGACTTCAAGCCCCAGCAGCCGGTCCAGTCCCCCATCCCGGGCCTTAAGCTCCCCCGGCAGGAGCCCTCCTTCGAGCGCTACCAGGTGAACGTCTTCGTGGACAACCATGACGCCCAGGGGGCGCCGGTGGTCTTCGAGCCGAACCCCACCTACAGCAACCTCTTCGGCCGCACCGAGCACATCATGCAGATGGGGGGGACGGCCACCACCAACTTCACCATGATCAAGCCGGGGGCGCTCCACAAGGCCAACGGCGGCTACCTCATCGTCGACGCCCGCGAGGTCCTCGTGAACCCCTACTCGTGGGATGCGCTGAAGCGCTGCATTCGCAGCGCCGAGATCAAGTTCGAAGACCCCCTGGAGCAGTACCGCTTCATCACCATCGTCTCCATGAAGCCCGAGGCAATACCCCTTCAGGCCAAGATCATCATGATCGGCTCGTCGTGGATCTACTACCTCCTCTACCACCTGGAGCCCGACTACCGGAAGTTTTTCAAGGTGAAGGCCGATTTCGACAGCCGCATCGCCCGCACTCCGGAAATCCTCAAGGACTATGCTCTCTTCGTTTCCACCCACTGCAAGAACGAGAAGCTCCTTCCCTTCGACCGCAGCGGCGTGGCCGGGCTCATCGAGTACTCGGCCCGGCTGGTGGAGGACCAGGAGAAGCTCTCCTCCCAGTTCATGGAGATCGCCGATCTCATCCGCGAAGCCAGCTACTGGGCCGGCAAGGCCGGCGGCGGCATTGTCACCCACGCCCACGTGGCCACGGCTATCGAACAGAAGATCTACCGGAGCAACCGGGTCGAGGAGCGGATGCAGGAGCTCTTCGACGAAGGGACCATCCTCTCGGCCGTGGACGGCGAGATCGTGGGGCAGATCAACGGCCTGGGGGTGATGCAGCTGGCCGACCACACCTTCGGCCGGCCGTCGCGGGTTACGGCGCGGGTCTGGCTTGGCCGGGCCGGCATGGTCAACATCGAGCGGGAGGTGAAGCTCTCCGGCCCCATCCATGACAAGGGAGTTCTGATCCTTACCGGCTATCTGGGGGAGAAGTTCGCCCACGACAAACCCCTTTCCTTCTCTGCCTCCATCTGTTTTGAGCAGAACTACGAAGGGGTGGAGGGGGACAGCGCCTCCTCCACGGAGCTTTACGGCCTCCTCTCCGCATTCTCCGGCGTTCCGATCCGGCAGGGGATCGCTGTCACCGGCAGCGTGAATCAGCTCGGCATGGTGCAGCCCATCGGCGGGGTCAACTTCAAGATCGAGGGGTTCTACGCCGTCTGCAAGTCCAAGGGGCTGACGGGTGAGCAGGGGGTCATCATCCCGAAGACCAACGAGCGCCATCTCATGCTGAACGACGAGGTGGTCCAGGCGGTGCGGGACGGA
This sequence comes from Geobacter sp., assembly GCF_030834625.1. NCBI lineage: Bacteria > Pseudomonadati > Thermodesulfobacteriota > Desulfuromonadia > Geobacterales > Geobacteraceae > Geobacter > Geobacter sp. The sequence goes on along the minus strand of NZ_JAUQXO010000027.1, from coordinate 76,188 downwards.
AAGTTCCATATCTGGAGCGTGGAGACCATTGACCAGGGGATCGAGATCCTCACCGGCGTTCCGGCCGGCGAGCGGCAGGAGGACGGCACCTGGCCCGAGGGGACCATCAACGCCTTGGTGGACAAGCGGCTTCGGGAGATGCTGGAAAGCATGAAGAAGCACAGCGTGGACAAGGACGAGAAGAAGGAGCTTCCTTCCGCCGCGACGAACGGAGGCGCGTGACGATGGAGCGGATGATGACGCTTTCTGGCGCCGTTCTGTTCCTCGGGGTGCTGGTGGCCTGTCAGTCCGGTTCCGGCGCGACCGGCGAGGCACTCTTCGCCACCCACTGCGCCGGTTGCCATCCCAAGGGCGGCAACACCATCCGGACCGGCAAGACCCTCGGCCGGGCCGACCGGGAGGCCAACGGCATCCGCACGAGCGCTGACGTGGCGGCCTACCTGCGGAACCCGGGCCAGGGAATGCCCGCTTTTTCCGAGGGGATGATTCCGCCCGGGGATGCGCTGAAGATTGGAGAGTACGTGGTGGAGACCTTCAAATAGCCGATTGCCGTACTTGGCGGGAGATGGTCCTGGCAGCTGACGAACGGGCCGTCCGATGATCGGACGGCCCGTATTTTTTCTATCTCACCCCGCTCCAGTTTTCGGTCTGGATTCTTCGCCGGACAGTGGGTGCCCCAACCCCGCCTGCGGGTGATGTTCGGGTCGCTGCCCTTCCCCGTTGCCGGATCAGCGCCGCGCCCAGGGCCCGGGCCGCGCTGGCCATGCCGGCCCCCTGCATCTCGGTGGGAAGCCCCAGGTCCACCGCCGAACGCTGGATCAGGTCACGGACAGCGAGGGGCTGGTTGACGTCGCCGGTCCGGACCTCCGGGTAGGCCTCCAGGATGAGCGCCGCCACCCCCGCTACGAAGGGGCAGGCCATGGAGGTGCCGTCCCAGGCGGCATAGCCGTCGGGAACGGTGGAGGGGATCGCCACCCCCGGCGCGCAGACGGCGATCTCCGGCCCCCAGTTGGAAAAAGAGGCGAAGAAGTGCCGGCTGTCCCGGCCATAGTAGTCACTGATCTTCAGGGCGTGGGCGCTGTCGGCCGGGAAGGTCCCGATGCGGCCGATGGCGGATACTGCCAACACTTCCGGCAGGGCTGCCGGGTAGCCGACGGCGCCGCCGTCGTTACCCGCCGCCGCCACGCAGGTGATCCCCCGGCCGTGGGCCTCGGCCAGGGCCACCGCCACCTGTTCAGACGGGTAAGGGCTGCCGAGGCTCATGCTGATGACATCGATGTAGTTGTCGATGCACCAGTTTATCGCCTCCAGGAGGTCGCTGAACCGGCCGCCGGGGAAGACCTTGAGGGAGTAAACCTCCGCTCCCGGCGCCACTCCCCGGATTCCCACCCGGTTGTCTGCCCGGGCCGCCATGATCCCGGCGCAGTGGGTGCCGTGACCCTTCTCGTCCAGGTTCCAGGCGGCCGTGTCCTGGCCGTCGAGGGTGTTGAAGCCGCCGGCGGGCGTCAGGTCCTCGTGTCCGGCGATCCCCGAGTCGATCACCGCGATCTTGACCCCTTTGCCGGTGAACGCCGTGCCGATACGGTCGATCCCCATGGCCGCGTGTCCCCAGGTACATCCCCCCCGGATCGGGAGTTTCTTGAGCGTTACCATCAGCTCGCTCTTGGCGGAGGCGGTGACCGACGGCACTACGCGGGACCAGAACCCCTGCCGGGGCGAGGCGATGAGGTAGGGGAGGAACCGCTCGTGGACGACCACTTTGGCCATCCCCTTGGCGTCGGTCTCACCCCAGTAGCTTACCTGTTTGCCGGCGGCGATGATGGTGACTCCTGCCACTGGCGTTCCGGCCTCGTCGGTCACCTTCACCCGCAGGGTGACGGCGGGGCCCGTGGGGATGGCTGGCGGAAGGCCCGGCATGGAGAGGTAGAGCTCCAGCTCCCGGTCCTCCTCCACGATCAGGTCGGGGCGTCGGGAGGCAAGTTTTTCCGCCTCCTCGCGGGTCATCTCCAGCACCCGTTGTCCACCCTTGAGGGAGCGGAGCTGTTTCGTCCCCGCCGCCGCGGCCAGGCTGTCCAGGGCCGTTTCCACTTCCCGCGGCATCACGGCGCCGCTGCGGTAGCCCACCAGGTATCGTCTCTTCTCGGTCATGAAATGCTCCTTGAGTGTGAGATTGTCTGCTTTTGGTCATGGATCGGCACCGCCAGGCTCAGGTACCGTTCTTCTTCGCCCGCCATGAAACCCAGGGCCACCATGTCGTCGAGGAACTCCCGCACGTCCCGTTCGCGGATGGCGACGGAGGGGAAGCGCTCACGCATCATTTCGACGAGGTCATCCACCGGGCGGATGACGCTGCAGGCCATGTAGATCTCCCGCTGGAGGCCTGACAGTGTCACCTGCCGGTGCGCGGCGCCGGGGCGGCCGTCGCTGAGCTGCAGGATGTCGCGGCCGACTGCTTGGGCCGTGAGGAACGCGCCGGCGGCGTGGGCCTCCTGCCACCGGGTCACGGCGGCGGAGAAGGGTTTCTCCCTATCCGGCGGCGCCACGTCGGGCCGGTAGTCGAAGTCGAAGAAGTAGGCGATGTTGGCAAGGGCGCTGTCGTCTACCGGGTAGAGGTGGCGGTAGAATGGCTTGGGGCGGATATTGAGGATGCCGTGGTGCTCCGCCTCATCGAAATAGGGGCTGAAGCGCTGGAGACAGAAGCGGGAGAAGCCGCTGGGGGGCGGCAGGTGCGCCACCCGTTCCATGAGGGCGATCATCTGCCGGTAATCCTCCTCCCGCTCGCCCGGAAAACCGGTGAGGAAGTTCCAGATGGGATAGACGCCGAACTCGGCGCAGTTCCGCAGGAGCTGGATGTTGTGGAGCGCCGTCACCCCCTTGCGCATCAGCTTCAGCACAGGGGTTGAGAGGCTCTCGATGCCGGGCTGGATCCAGAGGATCCCGGCCCGGCGCAGCTCCCGCACCTGTTCGCGGGAGAGGTTGGCCTTGGTCTCGTAGAAAATCCCCACCGGCAGGGCCATCTCCTGCAGCTTCGGCAGCAGCCCCTCGAAGTAGTCCATGGAAAAGATGCTGTCCACCATGGTCACCTGCCCGATGCCGTGGGGCTTCATATACTGTGAGTAAAGGTTCTGCAGTTCTGCCGCAACCCGGCCGGGGCTCTTGCGGCGGTAGTGGATCGTCTCGGCGTTCAGCCCGCAGAAGGTGCATTTGGACTTCTCCCCCCACCAGCAGCCCCGCGAGCTCTCCATGGGGAGGCCGCCCCCGAGGTTGGCCAGGGTCGGAAGCCGCCACTGGCGGAGCTGGGCGAACCAGTCATCGTAGTCGGGAGGGGGGAGGGTGTCCAGATCCTCCGCCAGCTGCGGCGGACCGGTCGCCACTGACTGGTCGCCGTCCCGCCAGACGATCCCCGGTATGTCTTTGACCTCTGATCCTGCCATGATCCCGCGGACCAGGGGAGGAAAGCTCAGGTCTGCCTCGCCGGAGCAGACGTAATCGACCCATGGGAACTGCCGGTGGAGTTCGACCCCCATGGCGCCGTCGCAGTTGGCCCCGCCAAAGACGATGGCCACCCCCGGGTGTCGCTCCTTCACCCGCCGGGCCAGGGCCAGGGACGCCAGGTTCTGCTCGAAGACGCTGGTGAAGGCGACGACCCGGTACTCCTGCCATGGGATGTCGTCGAGGCAGGCATCCAGGAACGGGACGGCCAGTTCCCGGATGGACCGGAACCGCTCCGCCGAGTACTCCGGCTCATGCCTGAACCGTTCGGAGGCCAACAGCCCGTTGTCCTGCTCCGGTAGAAGCCGGTCGAAGAGGGACCGGGCGAAGCACCACTCGCCGATGAGGGTTTCGCCGTCGTCCCCCAGGTAGTCGCAGATTTTTTCGTAAGTGTCGATCCCCGCCAGGGCGGCAAAGCGGAGGTTCAGGTAGCGGATGTCGCACCCGATCCCCTCCCGGGCGAGGATTGCCTTCAGGATGCTGATCCCCGGCGCCGGCCGCTTCACGGAGTAGAAGGGCATGGCGATCAGGAGGACCTTTCCGGGCGGTGGGATGGCCGCAGTCATGGCAGTCACCTCAGGCGGCCGGAATCGCCAGGCTCAGATAGCGGGAGTTTTCGCTGATCATGTAGTCCAGCGCCACCATCTCCTCCAGGAAGTCCCGCACGTCCCGCTCCCGCACCGGAAGGCGGCTGAAGGTCTCCCGCGTGTAGTCGTAGATGGAGGAGAAGTCCCGGGCGCTGCCGCAGAGCTCGTAGATCGCCTTGTGGGGACCCTCCAGATGCATCAGCGGCTGGCGCGCGGTGGAGCGGGTGTCGCGGATCACCAGGTCGCCGGCCGACTCGGCCCGGCTCTCCAGGTTTTCGCCCCGCTCGGAGCACTGGCGCCAGAACTCCACGGCCTGCTCCAGCTCCTTGTCCCAGCCGGGGGGCGGGGCGACCTTCTCGTCGAACTCGAAGTCGAAGAAGTAGGCCAGGTTGGCGATGCTCTCCTGTCCGAAGGGGTAGATGAACCGGTACGATTCCTCCGGCGTGATGCTGGCGATGCCGAACTCCTTCGGGGTGTTGAAGTAGGGGCTGAAGCGCTGCATGCAGAGGGGGATGAACCCTTCCGGCGGCGCCAGGTGGGTGATCTTGTAGATCAGGTCGATCATCTGCCGGTAATCCTCGGGCTGCTCGCCGGGGGAGCGGTAGATGATGTTCCAGGTGGGGTAGACGCCGAACTGCTTGGAGTGCTTCAGGAGCTGCACGTTCTGGAGCGCCGTCACCCCCTTCTCCATCAGCTTCAGGATGCGGGTGTTGAGGCTCTCGATGCCCGGCTGGATCCAGGCGATATTGGCCTCGGCCAGCATTCGCACCTGCTCCTCGTTCAGGTTCGCCTTCACCTCGTAGAAGAGCTTCACCGGAAGCTGGAGCCGCTTCAGTTCCGGCAGGAGATCCTTGAAGAAGTCCATGGAGAGGACGTTGTCCACCATGGAGATCAGCTTGAGGCCGCGCGGCACGGCATAGGTGTCGATCAGGTGAAGCAGCTCATCCACGATCCGGTCCTTCGATTTGCAGCGGTAGCTGATCGCCTTGCTGTTCAGGCCGCAGAAGTTGCATTGGGACTTGGCACCCCACCAGCAGCCGCGGGACGACTCCATGTGGATTTCGTAGCAGGCCTCCGGCGGCAGGGTCGACTGGTCCATCTGCCGGAAGTAGTCGGAGTAGTCGGGGACCGGGACGGTGTCCAGGTTCTTCACCACCTGGGCGCCGTGGGCCATGACCGATTCGCCCCCGTGGCGGGTCACCACCCCGGGGATCGTGTCCACCGGCTCACCCTTTGCCAGCCGCTTCACCAGCTCAGGAAAGGTCTCGTCGGCCTCGCCAGAGCAGACGTAGTCGATCTCCGGGAAGTGGCGGTGGAGCTCCACCCCCATCTCCCGCTCGCAGTTGGCTCCCCCCATGATGATGGTCTTCTCCGGGTACCGCTCCTTGATGGCCCGGGCCAGGGTGAGGGAGGAGAGGTTCTGCTCGAACATGCTGGTGAAGCCGATGATGTCATAGGAGTCCCAGGATACTTCCGCCAGGCAGCGGTCGATGAACGGCCCGATCTGGCTGCTCACCGCGAAGAGCCGGTCGAAGGAGGCATCCACCGGCCCTTTGTAGACCTTCTCCAGGTAGCGGCGGTACTCCTCGTCGGGGGGGAGGGCGCCGCCGAAGTACTCCTTGGCGAAAAGCCGCTCGCCGAAGATGTAGCGGGGGTAGATGGCGATGTCTTCGTAGGTGTCCAGGCCGATCATCTGGGCGAAGAGGATGTTGAAATACCGGATGTCGCAGGGTATCCCCTCGGTCTCGAGCCGAGGCTTCAGGAGGCTCACGCCGATGGCGGGCCATTTGGTGGAGGCGAAGGGCATGGAGATGAGCAGTACGTTCTTCATGGATTCTCCGTGTGCGGGCTGAGGCCGGGAGGGGGGCTGGAGCCCCCTCCCGTTACGTTGATGGTTCAATGTCTCATATGGGCCGGATCAGGGGCCGGGCGAGAGAACGACTGAGCCGCTGGAGCATTAGTGCCATGTTTTCCAGGGATGTCGCCGGGGTGAATGGCCGCGCTGCCGGACGATCCATGGGTCGGGTCAACGGCCGCTCGATGGGCCTGGTGATCGGCCGCTCGATGGGCCGGGTCAATGGCCGCTCAATGGGCCTGGTGATCGGTCGTTCGATGGGCCTGGTGATCGGTCGTTCGATGGGCCGGGTCAACGGCCGCTCAATGGGCCTGGTGACCGGACGCTGGACGGGTCGGGTCAGCGGCCGCTCGATGGGGCGGGTGACAGGCCGGGTCAGTGGTCGTTCGATGGGCCGGGTCACGGGCCGGGTGAGTGGTCGGTCAATGGGCCTGGTCACGGGCCGGGTGAGTGGTCGCTCGATGGGCCGGGTCACGGGCCGCTCAATGGGTCTGGTGACCGGTCGTTCGAGCGGGCGCGTGATGGGGCGCTCGACGGGTCTGGTGATCGGCCGCTCAATGGGGCGCGAGATGGGGCGGGCGAGGGGCGCGGGAGCGGTGGGTCCCGCGGCTTCCATGCCGTATCCCGTCTGGTAACCGTAGCCGCCGGCCAGCGATGCCTCGTAGTCGGCCATCCCCTGGTAGTAGGCATCGGCGCTGGGGTCGGATCCCTCCTGGTAGCCATAACCGCCGGCAAGGGCTGCCTCGTAATCGGCAATCCCCTGGAGGTAGCCCTCGGTGTAAGGATCGGACTCCTCGTAGCCGCTTCCGGAGAGGGAAGCCTCGTAGTCGGCCATCCCCTGATAATAGCCTTCGGTGTACGGGTCGGACTCCCCGTAGCCGCCGCTTCCGGAGAGGGAAGCCTCATAGTCGGCCATCCCCTGGTAGTATGCCTGGGTTATGGGATCATCCTCATGTCCCGCCCCGTAACCCAGCGACGCTTCATAGTCGGCCATCCCCTGGTAATAGGCGTGGGTCACCGGATCGTCACCGCATCCGCAGCAGCAACCTTCGGCGGCAGTCGCCGCGTCGGCCATACCCTGCTGATATGCCTGTTCTTCCGGTGTTCCGCAGCATCCTTGGTTCTCGTTTGGATTCATCGTTCGTTCCTCCGTTCATAGATAGTTGATTCGACGATATTCCCAGGTCGTTCAGCGCGAGAAAAAACCATTATTCCGGGCATTCCTCCTTTCGCGGTTCGTGGCCGCAAGCAGGCTACGGCAAAACCTCAAAGTTCACTGTGTTCGAAATGTAAATCCCCCGGGGGACCTCGCCAAGCAGTCGCTTGATTTACTCTTCGTCCGAAATGGTGAGGCGGGTGCGGTCGCAGGATGGCTGACGGAACGCCGCGTCGGAAGCCGAACGGAAGATTCAGGGTGCGGGGGTTGTGAACGCAGTGGCGCAACCAGGATTAGAGCGTCAGGTAACGTTTGAAATGCGCAGCGTTTTACGGGTACCGGGAAAAGGAACGGGTGACGCTGAAGCCGGTGACGCCCTCCTGGCGTAACACGTACTGCGGTGCTCCTGGTCAATGACTCCTCCTGAGCCATAGGGGGGGATCGCGGTGGGGACGGATCGTTGTTGGAACCACTCTAGCAGAGACTGTTGCCTGCGCAAGGAGACAGGGTCAATTTTTTCAGGAGGTTGAGCGCCAAGTGTCGTAACGTTTCCATGCATGTTTGATTGTAATTCTTTGGTTTACTTGACTTTCTTTCAAATAATGGTAATTTTCTCATGTTAAATCGTGATGTGAAGTTTTCACACTAATTGGCAGTAATGGAAAGGAGGAGGGTATGCAGCAGAAGGTATCGCGTTGGATTGTTTCACTGATGGTAGGGGTGGCGCTCGCAGTATCCGTACCGGTATTGGCGGCCCCAAAGGCCGGTGATGTTAAAGCCGTGGCCGGCCCGGTTGACCTTAACGCAGCCACCCAGGCGGAACTGGAGAAGCTTCCGGGGGTTGGCCCCGCGGCGGCAAAGAAAATCATCGCCGGCCGCCCCTATGCCTCGACGTCTGAGCTTTCGACGAAGGCGAAGCTGCCGGCCAAGACGGTTGAGAAGATCTCGCCCCTCGTCACCGTCGGTGCCGGCGCAAAAGCGGCTGCAACGCCGGCGGCGATGCCGTCCGTACCGAAGCCCGCGGCGACGGTGCCTGCCGTCAAGACGCCGAAGGTTCCCAAGGCCGCTGCCCCCGCCAATGTCGTTGTTCCCCCCGCCGGCAAGGGAATGGTCTGGGTGAATCCCGATTCCAAGGTGTATCACAAGGAAGGGAGCCGCTGGTACGGCAAGACCAAGAAGGGAAGCTACATGACCGAGGCCGAGGCCGTCAGGGCTGGGTACCGGGCGCCCAAGCAGGGTGGCAAGGAACAGTAGCCGCACAATTCTATTTACAGAGCGGAAATCATGCTCAGGGAGGAAACAATGGGACTTTTCGACGAACTGGTAGGGAAGGCTGCGCATCTTTTCGGTGGGGCCGAGGGTGAAAACCAGGGGCTTCTCCAGAACGTCATGGAGATGCTCTCCAACAAGGAAGGGGGGCTGAGCGGCCTCGTGCAGTCCTTCCAGGAGAAGGGGCTGGGCGATGTCATATCCTCATGGATCAGCACGGGACAGAACCTCCCCATCAATGCCGATCAGATCAAGCAGGGGCTGGGGAGCGAGACGATCCAGAACATGGCCGCGAGGGCGGGGGTTTCCCCTGACGACCTGAGCGCCAAGCTCTCCGAATTCCTCCCCGGCGTCATCGACAAGCTCACCCCCGACGGCACCGTCCCCGAGGGGGGGCTGCTGGAGAAGGGGCTGGAGTTTTTGAAGGGGAAGATGGGGTAAGTTGAACTCTCAGGGAAGCGCAATTGGAAAGGGGGCGATGGCCGGATGGTCGTCGCCCCCTTTCCGTCCCAATTGGCATTCCGGTTTCAGTTGCCGGTCGTGAAGGTCCACTCGTAGATATTGGGCATCTGGTTGCCCGACAGGTCCCTCACCCGGATTCTGAACGTGTAGTCTTTGTTAGCGGTGAGTGGGGTCGTTGGCGTCATGGTGATCATGTTCGTTGCGTAGTCGACGACAATCTTTGTCGCAATCCCGTTGATGCTCCCCAGAATATCGGGATAGATCGCCTCATCGAAGGTGACGGAAATGGACGTTCCGCTCGTCGGGACGTTTGGGGCTCCTGCCGCCGGGCTGACTCCCAGGACTCTGGGGGCGGTGCCGTCGACACCTGCGCCAGTGGTGAAGCTCCACGACACTGGAGCGGCAAGGCCGTTGTCGGCCAGGTCCTTAGCGTCTGTCGTGAGGGTTACAATGTAGTCACCGGGAATGAGAGGAGTGTCCGGCGTGAAAACTACCACCTGTCCGATAAGGGAGAATGTTCCCGGGACTGGAATGCCAACCGTAACAGCCGGCACTAATTGTATCACCTGCGCTAGGGAGAACGCCGAACTGAACGTGGAAATGTCCATCGGTTCGCTGAAGGACATGGCTATGGACGTATTGGTGCCGACGCCGGTTGCGTTGTCTGCGGGCGCCTTGGAATTGAGGACGGGAGGGATGATATCGGCCCCAGCGCCTGTCTCGAACTTCCAGGTGTAGTCGGCCGTCATGACGTTGTCCGCCGTATCCGTGACCCTCCGTTTGACCGTGACGGTGTAAGTTTGGTTTCCCAGCAGAGGAGAAGGGGTGATGGTGGCGATCTTGTTTGTTTCGTCATAGGTTACGGTGTTGATGTCGGCAGTGGTGCCGGCTCTTGCAAGCTCGAAGGTGTCCTTGGTAACCGTGGCGGGCTCCACGGCCTCGCTGAAGGTGACGGTAATCTTTGTGTTCGTACCCACGTTGGTTTCGTTGTTCACGGGTGTTGTGTAGACCACCGAAGGGGGGATGGTGTCGACAATCACGCCGCTGCTGGACCCTCCCCCACCTCCACCACCTCCGCACCCGGCGACGAGGGCACCAAGAACCATTGCAGCGGAAAATACCTTCAATAAACCGTTCATCACAATTCCTCCCCTGAGGTATAACGTTGGTGTCCAATCCGTGGAACAAGAATCTGGCGGTCGCCATCACTGCGCTGAAAAGCGCAGTATTGGACAAGATTAGAGTATTTTACGCTTTCGTCAAGGCTGATGTTGTCACAAATTCTCAATAAACAGTCCCCTCCCCCCTGGCGGGGGAGGGTCAGGGTGGGGGGGAGCTAGCCATGAAATCAGCAGGTTGCAGCTTCACCCACCCCCTGACCCCCTCCCGTCAAGGGAGGGGGGAAAGACTTTTTACGACAGCATCAAGGCTGGAGTGTGAAAATTGAGCGTCCGGGATGAAAAAGGCCGCCCACGGGGCGGCCTTTTTTCACTGTTGTGATGAATGGGGTGAAGGTGTTATTTGACCTCACCCGCCGGTTTCGGCTGTTCCTTCTTGAGTTCCTTGCGCTTCTCCCAGCGCTCCTTGGCCTTCTCCCGCATGGCGTCGGCCTTCTGGCGCTGCTCGGGGGTGAGGTGTTCCCCGATTTTTTCGTGGTGCCTGTCGCGTATCTCCCGCATCTTCTCCCGCTTCTGGGTGCGGGTGAGGGTGGTGTCGTCGCGGATGGTCTTCATCTCCTTTATCTCATCCTGGAGAATCGGCCTGATCTTCTCCTTCTGCTCGGCGTTGAGCCCGAGGTTTGCCTCCATCCGTTTAAGCATCAGTTCCGGGTCCATTTTCTGGGTCTTGCCGGCGCACCTCTTCGGCCCCATGCCCGCTCCTGCCCCCGGTCCGGTCTGGGCCACTGCCCCCTGGTTGATTCCGGCAAGGGCCACGATGACAGCGGCGGCCGCCAGCGCAAAACTGATCCGTTTCATCTCCGTTCCTCCTTTGTTCGGTAGGTTACGCGTATACTGACAGAAACGCCCCAGGGGCGATGCCGGTTGACATGACCCTCCAACAAAATCGTGGTCCCTCTCCGGAGGGGGGTGCTATACTGCCGCGAAACGCCATTCCCCAAGGAGTTTCCCCGTGTCCTCTTCATGCACCCTCATCATCAATCCCACGTCGGGAAGCTATTCCGAGGCCCTGGTCACGCGGGTGACCGCTCTCCTCGCTGCGGGGGGATTTGTATCTACGGTATTCCTCACCGGCGGACCCGACGATGCCGCCGCCTTTGCCGCCCGTGCCTGTGCCATGGAGGAGAACCCCTTCATCGTGGCGGGGGGAGGGGACGGGACCATGAACGGGGTGCTCAACGGACTCGTGCCGGGTAAGGCGACCCTGGCCTTTCTTCCCTTGGGCACCGCCAACGTCTGTGCCCGTGAGTTGGGCATCGGCTCCATCGACGAGGCGGTGCGGCGGATCGTCCGTCGGGAGACCCGCCCCCTGTCGGTGGGGGTCCTGAAGGGGTTCGGGGTGAGCCGCCGCTTCTTCCTCATGGCCGGCGTCGGTTTTGACGGCTTCGTGGTGGAGGGGGTGCTCGGCCGGGAGAAGAAGCGCTTCGGCAAGGGGGCCTACCTCCTCTCGGCCCTGCGGACCCTTTCCACCTGGGATGAACGGTCCATGGAGGTGGAGGTGCGGGGAGAGCGCCGGTCCTGCCACAGCGTCATCGTCTGCAACGCCGCGCGCTATGGCGGGAGCTTCGTCCTGGCTCCCGGTGCGAGCCTCTTCGAGCCCGGTTTCCGGGTGGTCTGCGTCGAGGGGGCGAGGCGGCGCGACTACCTCCGGCTTGCCCTGAAGGTGGCTGCCGGGCGGGGGGCCGCCGGCGCAGGGGTCACGATTTTCGAGGCCGATGCCCTGACCATCGGCGGCAATAAACCGGTTCAGGTGGATGGCGACTTCATCTGCCACGCTCCGGTCACGATCAATACAATTGCGGATTTTGCGCGTCTGGTGGTGTGAGAGGCTCGCGGGAGAGCGACAGCCGGAACCAGAGCCAGACCAGGAGTGCCGTTGCCCGGTGGCCGGCCCCGTTGTCGGTGAGCCGGTCGAAGAGTCGGTCGTGGATGTTCAGGAGTGGCGTCGCCCCCTCGCCAACGGGGGTTCCGTTGCGGAAGTGGCGTAGTACATCGAGGAAGAGGGGGATCTGCCAGGCGTTGGCCCGCACGTAGCGCCCCGTTTCGCGCCAGAGCCGGAGCCGCTCCCGGCGGGGGAGGGGACGGAGCAGGGCGGCGATGAGGCGGAGAACCGGCCCGAGGAGGAGGCGACCGGCCCGGTCCTGGCTTTGGTAGAGGCGGGGGAGTTCGGCCAGGAAGGGATCCCAGCCGATGGCCGCGAAATTCATGAGGAGGGCGTTCAGGGTCTGGCGCTCCCGCAACCCCTCTGTCTCGAACCGGCGGGCCGAGGTGGCAATCTCCGCCGGCAGAAGCACCCATCGGCCCCCGTCAGCGATCCGGCCGGCCAGGCGCACGTCCTCCAGGATCGGGTACGATTCGTCGAAGGGGCCAACCTCGGTGAAAAATCGCCGACCCAGGAGGAACCCCTGGTCGCCGTGGGTGCATCCCGGCCGGTGAAGCCGGGCCTTCCATTCGTAGAAATAGTAGGGGAGGGAGGGGCCGGGGGCGCCGCGGTCGAAGCGGAGCCGGAAGTGCCCGGCGATTCGGTCGTTTCCCCCCGTGGCAACCGCCTGCGTGAAGGCGTCCAGGGCGGTCCGCAGGGCCAGGGGGTCGGGAAAGATGCTGTCGGCGTGGAGGAAGAGAAGAGTGTCGCTTGAGGCCGCCGCGGCTCCTGCATTCAACTGCCGTCCCCGTCCCCGTCCAGTTTCGATAACCTTCGCCGGGAACGGGGCTGCACCGGCCAGTATCCGGGCGCGCTCTGCCGTCCCGTCCGTGGAGCCGCCGTCGGCCATGACCAGCTCCAACTGAACCTCCCGCTGTGCCGAGAGCATGGCGAAGAGGCGTTCGAGCCCGCCGGCCTCGTTCAGGGTCGGGACGACGAGGGAGAGTTCGGGATGGTCCGGTTCGTAGTGCATGGCACCCGGCATACTACCTTAGCCCGCGAAGAATGAGAACGTCATTTCTCCGTGCACGCGGGCCCCGAAACGCAAAAAGCCGCCCCTTCGACCGGGGCGGCTTTTCTAATCGGCAGGTGACCGCTTTCAGTTCATGATGCCATCCGCGATCTTCACCAGGTTCGGGAGATCCGGCTTGGTGACGATATCCAGGGCACCCAGGTCTTGCCACTTCCGTCGGTTGTCCTCGGTGGCCAGGGACGAGAAGATCAGCACCGGCAGATCCTTGAGCACATCGTCCTTCTTCACGAGGGAGGTGAGGTGGAGGCCGTCCATCTTCGGCATCTCCACGTCGGTGATGAGGAGGTCGAGCTCTCTTCTGAGGGGGGTTCCGGCGGCCTGGCAGCGGGAGAGCTTGGCGTTGAGCATATTCCACGCCTCTTCGCCGTTTTCCGCCTCCTCCACGTTGTAGCCGGCGGCCCTCAGTGATGAGCAGATGCTGTTGCGGATGAAGGTTGAGTCATCCGCCACGAGGATACGGTGCTGGCTCCGGTCGAGGATTGCCCCTTCCAGGAGTTGGTCGTGCCCGATTTCGTGGAGGATGTCAGTGCAGCAGATTTCGCCCACGATCTTCTCGAAGTCCAGAACCAGGATGATCCGGTCCTCCATTTTCACCATGCCGGTCACGTAGGCCGACTCGATGGCCCGCACCGGCGGCTCCACCTGCTCCCACGAGATGCGGTAGATTCGGGAAACCCCGCTCACCAGCACGCCGATCATCATCCGGTTGAATTCCAGAACAATGACCCGATCCGGGGCGAGGCAGTTCATGCTCTTGCCGAGGGTGGTGGCAAGATCCACCACCGTGATGACCTTGTCCCGCAGCTTCATCATCCCCGCGATGGCGGGATGGGCGTTGGGAACCTTCCACATCTGGGGCTTGCGGAGGATCTCCCGAACCTTTGCCACGTTGACGCCGAAGTAGGAGGGAACCGCCTCCCCCTTTTCGTCGTATTCATTGAGCATGAACTCCACGATCTCAAGTTCGTTGGTGCCGCTTTCCAGCAGGATCTTGTGGTCGGCCATCGGGTCATTCCCCTTGTCGCTGAAGTCTGCCTTCCGATCGAAGGCCTGATACTCGTATCGGCGACGGCGGAGAAAACTTTAGTGTTTCACTTTTCTTATCTCGATTCTCGTATCGTAAAACGTGCTCCCGTTCCCCCGGTCCGTGAGGCGCTGGCTGGTGAGGGCGTTCACTGTCCGATCCCCGGGGGCGTGCACGGACCACCAGACCCCTTCTGCCACTGCCACGCCGGGGGGAACCCGGTCGGTGGCCGCCAGGATGAAGGTGACCTCCCCCAGCCCATTGAAGGCGATAACGTGCTCGCCGTCGGCAATCCCCCGGGCTTCGGCCTCCGTCGTGTTCACCAAGAGGCGCATCCCCCCCTGCTTTTTCCGCAGTTCATCCTGCTCGTAGAAGGAGGCGTTAAGGGCATAGGGAGTCGGAGCGGTCATGAGCATGAGGGGGAGTTCCCCTTGTTCCTCATGGGTGGGGAGGTACCGGGGCAGCGGCTCCGGGTCCCGGGGATTGAGGATCTCCACCTTCCCCGACGGGGTCCGGAAGGTGCGGGGGGGGTCTTGGGCCAGGGGAAGCTCCACCCCCTTTCCTTCGTTGAAACGGGCCAGGTCGATCCCCTCCCGCATGGGGGTGGGAATGGCCAGGAGCCCCTCGATCATCTCCTCGGCGCTCTGACGGAAGTAGGGCTCGTCGAACCCCATGGCCTCGGCCAGGAGCGCAAAGGTGTCCCAGTTGGACTTGCTCTCCCCCACCGGTGGGATGGCTGGCCATGCCCTCTGGATGCAGTAGGTGCCGTAGGCTCGGTAGACATCACCCGTCTCCAGGGACGAGCAGGCAGGCAGCACCACGTCGGCCCAGCGGGCCGTGTCGGTCATGAACCGCTCGTGGACCACGGTGAAGAGGTCGTCGCGGGCAAGTCCCCTGAGGATTGCATTCTGGTCCGGGGTCACGGCGGCGGGGTTTGCGTGGTAGACGTAGAGGGACATCACCGGCGGGTCGGCCAGTTCCGTCAGGGCGTGGCCCAGGCGGTTCATGTTCACGAGCCGGGTGGGGCGCGCCCTGAAGTCCTCCCGGGTCACCTCCGCCATGGCAAAGGCGTGGCCGGTGCTCGTGGAGGCCAGGAGTCCTCCCCCCCGCTTCCCGTAGGCCCCCACCAGGGCCGGCAGCGCGCAGATGGTGCGGACTGTCATGGCGCCGTTGCCGTAGCGGGAAAGTCCGCTCCCGAGCCGGATGAAGGGTGCCCGGGCCCGGGCGTAGAGCCGCGCCAGCTCCTCGATGACGGCGGGGGGAATGCCGGTGATGGTGCTCACCCGCTCCGGCGTGTAATCGGGAAGAACCTGCTCCGCCAGCTCCGTGAACCCTTGGACCCGCTGCGCCACGAATTCCCGGTCAACGAGCCCCTCCCGGGCCATGACGTGCATCATCCCCAGGGCCAGGGCTCCGTCGCTCCCCGGCCTCGGGAGGATGACCCGGTCCGCCGCCGCTGCGGTGGGGGTCTCGTAGGTGTCGATCAGCCAGACCGTGGCGCCCCAATTCTTCGCCTCCCGCACCCCGTGGAGGAAGTGGATGTTGGTGGCCGCCGCGTTGATTCCCCAGAGGATCACGAGATCGCTCCCGGCCACCTCGTCAGGGTGGGGGGCTGGCGTGTCCCCCATGATCGCCCGCCATCCCGCCTCCTTGGCCGGCGCGCAGATGGTCCTGTCCAGCCGCGACGCTCCCATGCGGTGGAAGAATGCGTGGCCGCAGTTGCGGTGCACGAGCCCCATGGTTCCGGCGTAGGAGTAGGGGAGGATCGCCTCGGCACCGTGGCTGGCGATGATCTCCCGCCAGCGGGCCGCGATGACGGCAACCGCCTCGTCCCAGGTGGCGGGGCGGAACTCCCCCTTCCCTTTGGGGCCGGTGCGGATGAGGGGGGTCGTGAGCCGAAGGGGCGAGTGGACCGTCTTCTCGTAGTGGAGCATCTTGGGGCAGAGGGTGCCCCGGGAGAATGGGTGCTCAGGGTCTCCGGAAACGCGCACGGCCCGGCCGTTCTCCACCTCCACCAGGAGGCCGCAGGTGTCGGGGCAGTCGTAGGGGCATACGGAACGCTTGATTTCGGTGGGCATGGGAACCTCCAGGATGCGCAATGCCTGAAAACGACACTATGAATAACACAGAGCAACAGAGCAATAGAGAGATCAGGATGTTATCCAGGTTTCTACCTGACCTGACGGGGCGCTAAAAAATGTTAGAAAAGGAGTTTACCTCAGATTTTGCTCTGTTGCCCTGTGGGTCAGATTTTTTTTTCGGGGGGAGGGGATAATGTACTTCCACCGGAAGTGGCGGAGAAGGACGGGGCTTTCAGGAGGGGAGGGTGAAATAGCAGGTTGTTCCGGCCCCCGGCGTGCTTTCGAGCCAGATGCGTCCCCCGTGGCGTTCGATGATCCGGTGGACGATGGCGAGTCCCACGCCGGTTCCGGGGAACTCGCCGTGCGAGTGGAGCCGCTCGAAGGGCTTGAACAGTTTGTCGGCGTAGGCCATGTCGAAACCGGCTCCGTTGTCGCGCAGGAAGTAGACGGTCTCCCCCTCCCGCTCGACCCTGCCGAACTCGATCCGCGCCTCTGCCGTGCGCGAGGTGAACTTCCAGGCGTTTCCCACCAGGTTTTCCATCGCCGTGAACAGAAGCTCGGTGTCGCCGCAGACGGCCATGGCCGGTTCAACTGCCACCATTACGTCCCGGAGGGGGTCGGCCTCCCGCAGTGTAGCAACGGTGGCCCGCACAACGGCGCTCAGATCGATCTCCCGCCGGGTCATCTCGCGACGCTGGATATTGAAGAGGGTCGACATGGCCGAAATCACCCGCTCCATCTGCTTGCCCACCGTCGCAATGCGCCTGAAGTACCCGCGGGTTTCCTCATCGAGCCGCTCGCCGCAGTCCTCCTTCAGGGCCTTGCAGAGGCCGTTCAGGCGCAGCAGCGGCGCCCGCAGGTCATGGGCGGCCGAATAGCTGAACGACTCCAGCTCCCGGTTGGCCTCCTCCAGCTGGATGGTCCGCGCAGAAACCTTTTCCTCCAGCCGGGCGTTCAGATCCCGGAGCTGCCGCTCCGCTTCGTCCCGCTCCTCACTCCGCTGCCGGAGGGTGTCCGTCATGGTGTTGAAGGAGGCAGTGAGGGAGCCGATTTCGTCCTCCGATTCCACGGGAATGCTCACGTCCTTCTCCCCTGACTCGATGGCCTTGACCCCTTCTGCCAGGTGGGTGAGGGGACGGGTTATGCCGCGGATGACCAGGTAGACCAGTCCCGTTCCCAGGGCCAGGAACGCCAGTGCCGCAAAGGTCGCCGTGACGGTGAGGCGGCGTACGTGGGCGTGGATCTTCTCCTCATCCATCACGATCCGTACGGTGCCGAGGAGCTGGCCGGTCTGCTCCGGCTGCTCCGCCGGAGAGAAGTAGAGATCTGATTCGCTTCCTTTACCCTGGAGCGCGAAAACCGGTTCTGAAAACTCCATCGCCAGACGGCTGCGGGGTACCGCACCGCTCTTCGACGACCGCGTCAGGTGGGCCACCGGCCGGCCATCCCGGTCGGCAATGGTCACTTCCACCACGTCGGGGACCGTCAGCACCCCTGCGGCCAGATCGGCCAACTGGTCGCGGTTGCCGGCAAAGAGGCCCGGGCGGACGTTGTGGGCAAGGAGGCGGGTCAGGAGTTGCCCCTCGGTGGCGAGTTTTTCGTGGAGTATCGTGTGCTGGTTGGAGAGGAAGAAAATGATGAAGGCTGCCGAGAGGATGACGATCACGGTGGCCGTGACGGCAAAGAGCTTGGCGCGGAAGCTCCCGCGGATACCCCGTGGCGGGGTAGTCCGCGCTGGCTGGGAAGAATCGCTGGGGGAGGTCGCTTCCATGGGGGGCTTACTCCTTGAGGGTGACGCCCAGGTGGCGCGCCACGGACGGGTTCACCTTCAGGTGCGTCTTGGCGGGATGTTCGGGCTGCAGCGATTCGGGTGGCGCGCCGTCCAGGATGCGGCGGGCCATGCGGCCGGCCTGACGGCCCATGTCGGCGGGGTCCACCTCGAAGGCGGCAACGGCCCCCTGTTGCAGGTATTTGGCGGCAAAGGCCACCACCGGCACCCGGTTTTCCTGGGAGAAGAGGGCGAAGGCTTCCACGGTGTCGCGGGTCACCACCGTCGGGTCGGGGAGCATCCAGAGGACATCCACCTTCCCCTTGAGGGAGGAGAGTTCGCGAACCGTTTCGCGGGGGTCGTCGGCCTTGCGGACCACCAGGGTGATGCCGAGCCGCTCCGCCGCCTCGCGGGCCTCCCTCACCAGGGCGCCGGTCCTGGCCGGGTTGTGGATGATCCCCACCCGCTTGCCCCCAAGTTCCTTGGCGAAGAAGGAAAGGTAGCGCTCCGCCGGCACGTGCATCTCGACGCCGGTGACGTTGCGTCCCGTGGCGCCGGTGGCTTCGGGGGTGGCCACCATCACGTAGATCACCGGAATCTCGCGGATCTCCCGCACCCGCACCAAGGCGTCGCGGCCCACGGCCAGCACCAGGCGGGGGCGGGCCTCCCGCACGGCCCGGGCCACGTCGGCGCCGCGCATGTCGGAGAGCACGAACCGCTCCACGGAACGCACGCCGGCCGTTCCCTCGAAGCCGCGGAGTGCGGCCTCGAAAGGTGCCATGCGCTCGCCCTGCACCACTACGACTTCCGCGGCGAAAGCCGGGAAGCTCCAGAGGAGCAGTACAGCGAGTATGTGGAGGATGCGTGCGGTCATTGGTTCCTAAATAACGTTCGTTACCACTTGATGCGGAGACCGCCTTCGAACCAGCGGTCGGGGTTGCTGTACACTTCTGCCCAGTATTGCTTGCTGTTAAACAGGTTGTGGCCGGTGAAGAAGACTTCTGCTTCAGCATTCCGGCCTTTGTAGGCTTTCCATCCAAGGTTGAGATCCCAGATGAAGTTATTGTCTTGGGCCTTGTAAATGGGACTAGCATTCCACTTGATGTAGTGACCGGTAAGTGCTCCACGGAAAGTGCGGTCATCGTAGTGGAGCCCAAGGTCCACGGTGTGGCGGGCTTCGTCCTTGATTCCCGTGTTGAGAGTGCGATTCTCCCCGTTGATAAAGACGTAGCCGGCGGTGAGCCAGGTGTTATAGATCGGCACGGTGCGGGTTTCGATCTCGAACCCTTCGCGCAGCTGTTTTTCGAGCGTGCCGCTGAAAGTGGGAATATTCGATGTTGCGTTGCGGAACCAGGTTCCCTTGATCCAAAGGCCTGGAATTTCTGTGGTTTCCAGCCCTGCCTGAACCGTCCATCCCTTTTCCTGGGCGAACCATTGAGGGGCGAGACAGGGGAGGCTGTAACCTCTGGCGATGTAGCTCCGCAGTAAAGTTTTGTTGGTGAGATTCAACGTTACCCCGAGGCTGGGGCTGAAATGGTCGCCGGTCCGACTGGTAAGGTCATACCTGAAGGCCGGGGTGATGGTTAAGCGTTCCCAAGCGATGGTGTCATTGAGGAAGAAACCCCAACGGTCATTGGTGGCAAAAATTTTCTGGTCAAAGTCGGGGAAGAGAGGGTAAAGGACGTCGGTGTCGGTCTTGCCATGGTCGAAATCTATCCCGCCGGTAACGGTATGAACCCCTTGGCGCCAGGTGAGTTGAAGCGCACCTCCTGTCGTATTCTCGTCGGTTTCGATTCGTTCCAGAGGGTCGCCCTTGCTGAACGTGGGATCAATACCCAGGAAATCCCTTCTCTTGTTATAGTCGTAACGGGTTGTCTTGAGGAGGGAGTTGAGAGTCAGACGGTCGGTCAGGCTGTAGTCCAGGGCAAGGGCTGCGTAGAAGTGGCTCGTTTTGAAGTTGTCGGAAGAATCAGTAAGATCAAGATCACCTTCACCAATGACTGAGTTCCGATAGTTGAGGGCCAGGCGGACATTGCCCCGCTCAGGGATATCCCAACGGAGTTTTGTGTAGAGGTTGTTGTTTTCGGTGGCGTTATTAGCCCTGAAACCATTGCTACGCTGGTTTGCTCCCGAGAAGTAGTAGCCAAGGTTGCCCACTGTGCCGGTCAATTCTCCACGGCTGTCTCGGGTCCCGTTCTCGCCGCCGCTGAAGGAAGCGCTGCCGCTGGGTGGTGACGCTTTGCGCGGTTCCTTGGTGATTACGCTGACTACTCCACCCAAGGCTGAACCCCAAGACGAGGAGGCGGGGCTTTTGACGATCTCAACCCGCTCGATGTTTTGAACCGGAATCTGCCCAACGAGGGGGTAGTTGTTGAGGAGATCATTGACCGGAACCCCGTCGATCATGACAAGGATATGGTTGGTAAGGGAGCCTTGCAGAGCAAAGACGGCACCTGAGCCGGGCGCGCCGCGGAGGTCCAGCTGGACACCGGGGACCGTGTTGAGAACGTCGGCCAGTGTGTGGGCGTTCATCGCCTCGATCTGCTCGGCGGTGACGACGGTAATGGACTCGGCGCTCCGGGAGAGGGGTTTGGGAGAGCGGGTGGCGGTGGAGACGTTCAGGTCCTGGGGGTCGTAGTAGAGTTCCAGCAGTTCACGATCGCTATCAGTATCGGCGTGAGCTGTGTATGGGGTTGTCAGGGTGGATAGAGCACTTAGGAAAAAGAGCCCCAGCAGCAACGACGAAAAGCGCCGGAATAAACTTCCGACGCGTGTTTCCGCAGTGATGAAGGGGTTCGGGGTTGGCATGTGGTTTGCTTTAATGAGAATGAAGGATTACGATAAGCGATATGGCTTATAGCAGATAAATTGTGTAGTTGTCTATTGTTTTAACCGCTCAGGGACCGAGCCGTATGGATGAAAAGGAGGTGAGGTTGATGAGCCATATAAAGGATGAGGTGACGGTTCTTGACGCCGGGAGCCCGACGCCCCCCGAGGGGCCGAACGCATGTTGCAAGGTAGGCCCTACGTCGCTAGCCGTTCAGCCCGAAGAGTAGCAGGGAGGACTGGGGAGGGGGGCTTTGCCCCCCGGCCCCCACGTACTTTCTTTGGGCGGCCAAAGAAAGTACGCAAAGAAAACCGCCCCCGATGCCTTGGCCGCTGGCGCGGCTTCCCTCGCTCCGTCGGACGCTGCGGCGGGAGCCGGAACTCGCTTCGCTCAGACAGCCGGCCCCCTTCTCCCGCTGCGTCCTTACTCACTCGGCTGCGGCAAAGGGGGGAAAGGCGCACGGCAACCCCCAACTTCCTTTCCCCCTCCCTTGACGGGAGGGGGCAGGGGGTGGGTGAAGCTGCCAGAATAGGTCAACTTCCCCCCCACCCTGACCCTCCCCCGCCAGGGGGGAGGGAACTCATTCCGGACTTATCTCACTGCTTCCCCACCCCGGAGCCCCCATGATCCTCTCCCGCTACGTCACCTCCTACCTCTGCCCGAATTCCCCCGACCATCTCCTCCTCTTCGCCTGCCGCACCGGCGCGGTGGTTCGGGTGCCGCAGAGCACCCTCGAAGCGGCGCGGAGCGGCACCCTTTCCCAGTCGGCGGCGGAGGTGCTGGAAAAGCACGGATTCCTCACCCTCGACCGCGCCACGGAGCGGGAAGAGATGCTCGGCTGGTTCGACCGGATCAATGCCCGACGCCGCCGCGCCGGGATCGTGGCGGTCATGACCCGCCGCTGCAACCTGGCCTGCCCCTACTGCTTCGAAGGTGGGCAGGTGCCGGGGGCGGACATGGGCGAGGAGACCGCCGGCCTCCTGGTGGCGATGATCGAGCGGGAATACCTTGCGAAGGGGTGGCGGGTGGACCTGGATTTCTACGGCGGCGAGCCGCTGCTCCGCCCGGACCTGATCCGGCGTATCGCCGCGCCGCTGAAGGCGGCCGGGGGCGATCTCTTCCACGGCCATCTCGTCAGCAATGGAACCCTCTTGAACCGGAAGGTGATGACGGAGTTGGCGGATCTGGGGATCGAATCGGTGAAGGTGACCCTGGACGGCCCGCCCCGCGTCCACGACCGCTACCGCCCCTACGGCGGCGGTGTCGGCAGCTTCTATGACATCCTGCGGGGGATGGGGGAGGTGGCGGATCTGGTGACGGTGCACGTGGGAGGGAACTTCACCCAAGAGACCTGGCGGGAGTACCCCGCGCTCCTGGATCTGCTTCTTGCCGAAGGGCTCACCCCCGACCGGCTCGGCACGGTGCGGTTCACCCCGGCTGTTGGCGGGAAGGGGGGAAAGGCGCTCTCCCATTTTGCCGAGGGGTGCGCCACCTGCGATGAGCCGTGGCTGGCCGAGGCGGAGCTGACACTGCGGGATGAGCTTGTGAAGCGGGGTTTCCGGGTGCCGAAGCCCGGCCCCTTTTCCTGTATGATCGAACTGGCAAGCGATCTGGCCGTGGACGCCGACGGCACCTGCTACAAATGTCCTGCGTTCATGGGGCACGAAGGGTATGCCGTGGGAGACCTGCGCGACGGCCTGACCGGCATTGCCCCCGCTTACGGGCGCGATGTCTGGAAGGAGGAATGCCTCGAATGCGCCTACCTCCCCTTGTGCTTCGGCGGCTGCCGCTACATGAAACTGGCTGAGGTGGGGGCTGTCGGTGCCGTGTCGTGCCAGCGGGAGTATCTGGACGCCACCCTTGAGGCGATGGTGCGCGGGAAGTTCGTTCTTCGGCAGGCGGCGCAGGTCAACTACCCCTCACCCGCCCTTCGGGCACCCTCTCCCCCGGGGAGAGGGGTTACGGTCTCCCCTCGCCCTGAGGGAGAGGGGCAGGGGTGAGGGGGATTCTCCCTACGAAAGCAACCTGTCCAGTTCGTCGAAGTCCAGCACCTCTTCCGCCTGGGCCTTGACGAGATCGATCTTCTGGGTGTCTTCGGCGCCGATCTTGGAGACGTGGTACCTCATGGCGGAGAAGACGTCGGCGGTGGTCTCGTGGATGCGGATGTAGGGGATCAAGCTGTCGTCGAGGATCTTCTGGGTGATGGCCGAGACCGGCGTGTGGCCGGGGATGACGAGGCCGGCGATCTTTTCCCGGTAGGCCGGTATGTTGTAGAGGGACGAGAGGGTGACGAGGAGTTCGTCCCGGGAGCTGGTGACCAGGAGAAGGGAGGACTCTTCGAGGCCGTCGATGACCTTCTGGGATGAGGCGGCCCCCAGCTGCATGTGGTGGACGATCCGGGTCCCCTGGCTCTGGTCGCCCCTGAGGGGGTGGGCCAGGAGCCGCGCAATGTGGTTGAGGGTGGGGTTGGCGAGAATCGGCGACCAGTTGAAGGCGCCAATGACGCGGATCTGGTGGGGCGTGAAGGCCCGCTGGAGGTAGGAGAGGGAGGTTTCCCGCTTTTCGGGGATGAGCTTGTTGACCAGAAGCATCCGCAGGTCGGCCCCCTCCATCCGGTACAGGGGGAGGTTCAGCTGGACCGAGTCGATGACGTTGCCGATGCCGCCGCCGGATACCATGATGACCGGTGCGTCGACCAGCTTGGCCACCTTGGCGTTGTTCATGCCGATGACCGACCCGACCCCGCCATGGCCCGCCCCTTCGATGATGAGAAAGTCGTTTTTCCGCTCCAGTTCCCGCACCGCCTCGCTGATCCGCTCCGCCGGCCAGAGGGGCGGGATCTCGCCGTCGATGAATTTCTTGGTGGAGCCGCGGCCCAGGACCACCGGCGACATCTGGGAGATGTCCTCCTCCAGCCCGAAGATGCGCGCCATGAGGGCCGCGTCCTTGTCGACGGTTATGCCGTTGAATACCTGGCACTTGGGGCCGATGGCCTTGATGAAGCCGACCCTGCCGTATTTCTTTCGGGCCAGGTGCATCAGCGAGAGGCTGATGGTGGTCTTGCCCGAGTTCATGCCCGTGGCTGCGATGAAGACTTTCCTGCTCATGGTGATTGCCTGTACCTCTGACCGCTGAGATTCCTCTCCAAACAACCAAGTATAATTTTACCAGATTATCAGATGCAAGCATGTATACCGTATGGACCTTTTCCCTTGCCCGCCCCGGATGCCCCTTGCTATAAGAACTTCCATGGAGACAACAAGAAAGCGGGTGTCACTCGGGGAGATTTTCCGCACGTTCCTTCTCATCGGCATTACCGGTTTCGGCGGGGGGATGGCGGTGGTGGCGCTGGTGGAGCGGGTCTGCGTCCGCGAGAAGGAGTGGGTGAACAACGAGGAGTTCATGCACGGCCTCGCCTTCGGCCAGTTCCTGGGCCCCTTCTCCCTCAACGCCTGCACCTTCGTGGGATGCACCCTCCGGGGCAGGATCGGGGGGATCGTGGCGGCGGCGGGCTTTATCCTCCCGTCGTTTCTCATTGTCTCGTTCCTCGCCTTCCTCTATTTCCGCTTCCACCAACTCCCCGAGCTCCAGGCGGCCCTGCGGGGGACCAACCCGGTCATCATTGCCCTGATCCTGGTGGCAGCTCTCGGCATGGGGCGGAAGATCCGGGGGGCGGAGCGGTGGGGTATCGCCCTCCTCGCCTTCGCGCTCGCAGCGTTCTTCAAGATGAATGCCCTCGTGCTCCTGGTCTTGACCGCCCTCTGGTCCCTGGGGCGGGCCCAGTTTCGGCGAGGGCACCGCTGATGGGGCCCCTCGTCACCATTGCCTGGACGTTTCTCAAGATCGGCCTGGTCTTCGTGGGGGGAGGGTACGTTCTCATACCGCTCCTGCACCGGATCATGGTGGACCAGTACCACTGGCTCACCATGAAGGAGTTCCTGGACGGCCTGGCTCTCTCCCAGCTCACCCCCGGCCCCCTGGCGATTCTCGCCACCTTCGTGGGCTACCGGGCAGGGGGTTTTGCCGGCGCCCTGGCGGGAACCGTATGTATCTTCCTGCCGTGCACCGCGCTCATGATCTTCCTCACGCGGCGCTACGAAAGGCTGCGGAATATCCGCCTCATCCGCGAGGTGCTGGACGGGGTCGTGCCGGCCGTGGTGGGGCTCGTGGCCGCCGCCGGCTGGAAGATGGGGAGCACCTCCCTCGTTTCGCTCCGGGATCTTGCCCTTTTCGCAGCCGGCTTCGGTATCCTCCAGTTCACAAAGGTGAGCCCCCTGTTTGTCATTCTCGGCGCCGGTGCCTTGGGGTATTTCCTTCATTTTTCATGAAATTTTTGGCTGGTTGGCAACGGTCAGCCGTCCGTGATAAGGTAACGCCATGAAACGCAAAACCCTTCCTAAACTCCTCTACGCCGACGCGCAGGGGAACATTTTTGACCATCCCACCCTCTGCATGGCCGGCATGAGCGGCCCCGAGGCGGTCCTCCCCGAGTCGGTGGAGCTGATCCCGCTCCCCGAGGGGAGCCGGCTCTTCACCATTCCCGATACCCCGCCGGTGGCCTGGGACGAGCAGCAGCGCAAATTCGTGACCGTGGCCACGGTCCGTGAGGGGCGGCGGACGGTGCCGGTGCAGGCGGTGTCGGCCTTCATGGCGCCGGGGTATGTGCGGACGCTGCTCCCGGCCTGCGATTACGGCAAAAAGAAGGTACACCTGCCGCTCTGGTCCTACACCGCCGTGGGGTGGGACGAGGAGCGGGACTGCTTCGTGGTGGCCGCCTCCCGGGTGGACACCAACGACAACTGGAACCCGAACAACTACGATGACCGCAAGCTGGACCCCCTGGTGCGGCAGCGGCTGGCGGAGATGCCCACGAACCGCCTCCTGGAGCAGCTTGCCCGCTGCGCCGTGGATTACCACTGCTTTGCCGCCAAGAACCTCTTCTTCCGCCGCTGGGAGGCGCCGCTCCCCACCTCACCGGCGTGCAACTCCCGGTGTCTCGGGTGCATCAGCCTTCAGCCCTCGGACTGCTGTCCCTCCAACCACGAGCGGATCGGCTTCGTCCCCACGCCGGAGGAGATCGTGGAACTGGCCCTGCCGCACCTGCTGGAGGCGCCGGAGCCCATTGTCTCCTACGGGCAGGGGTGCGAGGGGGACCCCATCATGCAGGCCGATACCGTGGCCGAGGCGACCCGGCGGCTGAAGAGTGCCACCAGCCGGGGGACGGTGAACTTCAACTCCAACGGTTCCTTCCCCGACCGGGTCGCCCTGCTCTGCGACGCCGGCATGGACTCCATGCGCTTTTCCATGAACTCGGTGCGGGAGGAGTTCTACGACAAATACTACCGGCCGATGGGGTACCGCTTCGCCGACGTGAAGGAGTCGGTGCGGTTGGCGAAGGAGCGGGGTCTCTTCGTGATGATCAACTACCTGGTGTCGCCGGGGCTCTCGGACAACGCCGACGAGGTGGAGGCGCTCGTCCGGTTCATCGCCGACACCGGCGTCGACATGATCCAGATGCGGAACCTCTCCATCGATCCTGACTTTTACAACAAGCGGATGGGGGTGGCGGGTCGGGGGATCGGCATGTA
The DNA here is from genome assembly GCF_030834625.1 of Geobacter sp. NCBI lineage: Bacteria > Pseudomonadati > Thermodesulfobacteriota > Desulfuromonadia > Geobacterales > Geobacteraceae > Geobacter > Geobacter sp. Next base: position 49,947 of record NZ_JAUQXO010000027.1, on the reverse strand, counting down.
TCGGATGCTGGAGAGGGTGAAGCGGGAGTTTCCGCGGATCCAGTACGGCTACTACAACCGGACCCGGGAGAATTTCTATCCCGAGGGGTTGGATAAGAGCTGGCCCATCCGCTGACGCTGTGTTCGGGCGCAACGAAAAAGAGGCTTCCCGGAACAGGAAGCCTCTTTTTTTTGTGTGTTGAATGGTGGTTCGGATCAGTTTTTCTTTCTGCGCCGGGCGGCGATACCCATGCCGGCGAGTCCCAGCCCCAGAAGGGCCATGGTGGAGGGCTCGGGGGTGGGGACCGGAGTCTGGTCTGCAGCTGCAGTGGCGGCCGGCTCGAACTCCGCAGTGAGGGTGCCGGATTTGTATATGAGATCCCCCTCGGTTCCCGTCAGAGAGAAGGCGATATTGGACAGATCCAGCAGGAGAGCTATGTCGAGGGTTTGGGAAAGTTCAAATTCCCCGCTGTAGCCCTTCTCCCCGCTCCTCTCGATCGTCGTGTACTTGACCTTGTTTTTGCCGTCGCCGACGAAATAGAACGAGCTGTCTTTGTCTTGAAGGGACTCGGAGTACGTGGTCTGGCCGGTGATGGCGGCTACGCCGATGGAAAGGGAGACCCCTTCCGCCGGATTGCTGGTCCAGGTGTCGATGTTGCGAACTTGGTTCCCGTTGCCATTGTCCTGGTTTTCCCACTCTCCCGTGATGGTCTGTTGGCTCAGGAGGTCGGCATTGTCCTGAAACAGGAATGTGGCAAGGGCGCTGGTGAGCACAAAATTTCCGCCTGACGGCAGCGTGGAGGCAAGATTGAACGACCCGTTCAGCGTGCTTCCGGCAGCGAGATAGGCGTTGTCGGCCAGGTTGTCGTTCACCGTGATGGTCAGTGCGGAAGCGTTGGATGCCGACAGGCAGGCGGCGAGTGCGAGCAGTGAAAGTGTCTTTTTCATGATTTTTCCCCAAGATGAATAGAAGCAATGCAGTGACGGCAGCGCATCGTTGTGAAACGGACTGTAGGCTTTGTAGCAAGCAACGTGCCGCCATTTGGCAGAATTGTCAATCGGGGGCCTGTGGGAGGGTAAGATCATAAAATCAGATGCAGTCGTAGAAAATTGGTTTTTCAGTTCAATGGGGCGGGTGAGAAGGTTCTGTGAAAAAACCGGACTTTTTTGTAAGAAATTCCGATGATTCTGTAGTTTTTTCCGACAGTCAAATGGCGATTCATCGTAACGGGCTGAATTTCTTGAAAATCATTGTCAGTAGCGCACGTCGAAACTGTCAAATTCTCCCCTGAAGGGCTCCCGTTCGACGATGACCCGGTCGACCCGGGCCCGGGAGGGGCCGTGATAGCACCACTCCACGAGGGCCTGTACGTTCGGCTCGTCCCCCTCGAAGCATCCCTGCACGTCACCGTCGGGGAGGTTTTTCACCCAGCCGGTCACCTTGAGCTGGTTCCCCTTGAGTACCGTGTGATGGCGGAATGCGACCCCCTGCACGAGCCCCTTGACGGTGACGATGGCGCGAATCTTCATTACTCTCCCTCCAGCATCTTCAGAAATTCATCCTCCGTAAGGACCGGAATCCCCAGGTCCCGCGCTTTGGCGAGCTTGCTCCCCGCCTCGGCCCCGGCCACCACGTAGTCGGTCTTCTTCGATACCGACCCTGCTGCGTGCCCCCCCTCGTTCTCCGCCATCTTCTGGGCCTCGCTCCGGCTGAAGCGGGTGAGCGCGCCGGTGAAAACGAAGGTCTTGCCGGTGAACCTCCCCCCCACCTTCTTCTCTTCCACCGTCGGTTTCACACCGGCCGCCACCATCCGCCGGATGGTCTCCCGGTTCCCCTCGTTGTGGAAAAAGGTGGTGATACTCCGGGCCACCTGGGGGCCGATCTCGCGGATGGAGAGGAGTTCCGCCTCCGTGGCCCGGGCAAGGTTGTCGATGCTCCCGAAGGCCGTGGCCAGGAGCTTTGCCGTGTGCTCCCCCACGTGGCGGATGCCCAGGGCGAAGATGAAGCGGGAGAGTTCCCGTTTCTTGCTGGCCTCGATGGCGTTCAGGAGGTTTTCCGCCAGCTTGTCCCCCATCCGGTCGAACCGCATGAAGTCGTCCCTGGTGAGGGTGTAGAGGTCGGCCACGTTCTGCACGAGCCCCAACCGCAGGAGCTGTTCGATATACTTCTCGCCGAGGCCGTCGATGTCCATGGCGTTGCGGGAGGCGAAGTGGATGATGGACTCCCGGATCTGGGCCGGGCAGGAGAGCCCCATGCAGCGGACGGCCACTTCGCCGGGGATCTTCACCACCTCGGAGCCGCATTCGGGGCAGGCGGAAGGGATCGGCAGGAACCGTTCATCCCCCGAGCGCTTTTCGGTGAGGACCCGCACCACCGCCGGGATCACGTCGCCGGCCCGCTCGATGATCACCGTGTCGCCGATCCGGATGTCTTTCCGCTCCATCTCTTCCCAGTTGTGGAGGGTTGCCCGGGAGACGGTGACGCCGGAGACCTCCACCGGCTGCAGGTGGGCCGTGGGGGTGATGACCCCGGTTCGCCCCACCGAGGGGATGATGTCTTCGATGACCGTTACAGCCTGGCGTGGCGGGAACTTAACCGCCACGGCCCACCGGGGGGAGCGGCTCTTCTCCCCCAGTTCCCGCTGGAGGGGGAAGGAGTCCACCTTCACCACTACACCGTCGATTTCGTAGGGGAGGGTGTCGCGCTGTTCGGTCATCTCCCGGTAGAAGGCGAGGATCCCCGCGACCCCCGTCACCCGTCGGGCCAGGGGAGTCACCGGCAGCCCCCATTGTCGGACGGTGTCGAGAAATTCCGTCTGGGTGGCGAAGTCGGTGCCCCGCACCTCGCCGGGGGCGTAGCAGAAGATGGCCAGGGGACGCCTGGCGGCAATTCGGGGGTCCAACTGGCGGATGGAGCCCGCCGCCGCGTTGCGCGGGTTGGCGAAGGGGAGCTCCCCCTCCTCCTCCCGCTGGGCGTTCAGCCGCTGGAACGCAGCCAGGGGGAGAAATACCTCCCCCCGCACCTCCAGAAGCTCCGGCGGGGTCTCCCCTTTCAGCCGGAGCGGAATGCTCTTCACGGTTTTCAGGTTCTGGGTGACGTTCTCCCCCACGAAGCCGTCACCCCGGGTGGATCCCACGGTCAGGATGCCGTTTTCGTAGACCAGTTCCACGGCCAGGCCGTCCATTTTCGGCTCGCAGACGTAGGCGATCTCCTCTGCGGCCGGGAGTCCCAGAAAGCGCTTCACCCGGTCGTCGAACTCGGCGATGTCGCTGTCGGTGAAGGCGTTCTCCAGCGAAAGCATGGGGATCCGGTGGGTCACCTGCTCGAATTTGTCCAGGGGCGCTCCTCCCACCCGCCGGGTGGGGGAATCCGAGGTGACCAGCTCGGGGAATTCCCTCTCGAGCTTAGCCAGTTCGCGATAAAGGGTATCATATTCCGCGTCGGTGATCTCGGGACGGTCGAGGACGTAGTAGAGGTGATCGTGGCGCCTGATCTCGGCGCGAAGCTCGGCAATGCGCCGCTCGGCGACTTGGTTGCTCATGAAAATCTCCGTGGTTCGGTGATAGGTGAGCTTATAGCATAGCAGGGGTGTCCTGGCAATTTGTCGGGGAGGTTTACAACAGGCACACAGGCACTTTTGGCCGCCGGAGGGTCGGGGCACAAGGGTGCGACGTTTTGCTAACTCAGCGAGGGGATTGAATGTTGCGTTAAATATGATTTAATTTGAGCTGTCGGATACGGCACGAATAGCGGATTACCACGTCAAAGGAGGCAGTCATGGCGACGAACCTGTTGGAGCAGCTTGGTAGGATGTTTACCGGTGATATTGTTGGGCAGATCGGTCAGTTCCTCGGGGAGGGAACGCCGGCCGTCCAGAAGGCGGTGCCGGCTGCCCTCTCGGCCCTTGTGGGAGCAGTGGCGTCAAAGGGGGCGTCCATGGGCGGGGCCACGCAGATTCTCGATCTCGTCCGCTCGGGCGGGTTCGGGGAGGAAACCCTCACGGGGATGGCTGCGTCGCTGGCGGGGGGTGCCGAAACCAAGGGGCTCCTGGAGCGGGGCACCAGTCTGGTTGGGTCGATCCTCGGCGACAAGGCCGGTGGTGTGGCGGACTGGCTCTCATCCCTGAGCGGTCTGGGGAAGGGGAATTCCCAGTCGCTGCTCGCTCTCCTGGCCCCCTTCGTCATGGGGATGATCGGCAAGCAGGTCAAGGAGAAGGGGCTGGGAGCAGGGGGGCTCATGGGGGTCCTGGCCGGCCAGGGGACGTTCCTGCAGCAGGCTGCCCCGGCGGGGCTGGCCGGCGTGCTCGGCCTCTCCAGCTTTTCCGGCATTGGCGGAGGCGCTGCTCCGAGCGCGCTCTTCACCGGTCCCCTGTCCAAGATCGTCTGGATTCTGGCGGGCCTCGCCGCCGCCTTCCTCCTCTACTTCCTGCCTCAGCAATGCTCCAAGAAAGTGGTAACAATGCCTTCGGCACCGGTGGAGATGCCAGCCGTCAAGATGGATCCGATCCTTGGGGCCTTCGGTGATTTCAAGCTTCCCAACGGCGTCACCCTGAACATCCCCGAGTTCGGCATCGAGCGAAAGCTCCTCGCCTTTATCCAGGATGCGGGCAGGCCTGTCGACAAGACCACCTGGTTCACCTTCGACCGGCTGCAGTTCGAGACCGGCAGCGCTGTGCTGAAGCCTTCTTCCCAGGAACAGCTCACCAATATCGCTGAGATACTCAAGGCGTTCCCCCAGGTTGCCATAAAGATCGGAGGCTATACCGACAACGTGGGAGATCCCCAGGCGAACCTGAAGCTCTCCCGGGACCGGGCAAACAACACCATGCAGGAACTGGTGAAGCTCGGTATCGATCCCTCCCGCCTCGAGTCCGAGGGGTATGGGGAGGAGCATCCGGTTGCCGATAACGCCACCGTGGAGGGGCGGCAGCAGAACAGAAGGATCGATGTTCGGGTGACCAAGAAATAGTGGAACGGGGCGCGGGTGGCTGATTCAGGGTTGCCTGCGCCCCTCCCCCATTCAACCGTAAATTTGTGACAGGAGTGGTTCACCATGCGCTGGAGTGACGGACGAAGAAGCGACAACGTTGAAGACCGCCGCGGCATGTCGACTGGCCGGAAGATGGTGGGAGGGGGGATCGGCACGATCATCCTTGCCTTGGTGGCCATGTACTTCGGCATCGACCCCTCGGTGATCCTGCAGCAGGGGGGCGCACCTCTCACGGCGCCGACGCAATCGGAGCAGGCCGGCAAGCCCCCTGCCGATGACGAGCTTGGCCAGTTCGTCTCGGTCGTCCTTGCCGACACCGAGGATACCTGGCACGAGATCTTTAAAAAGAACGGCAAGAGCTACCAGGAGCCGAAGCTGGTCCTTTTCTCCGGCGCAGTGGAGTCGGCCTGCGGTTATGCCCAGGCCGCCATGGGCCCCTTTTACTGCCCCATGGACCAGAAGGTCTACATCGACCTCAGCTTCTACCGTGACCTGAAGGAGCGCCACAATGCCCCCGGGGACTTTGCCCAGGCATACGTCATTGCCCACGAAGTCGGCCACCACGTCCAGTCGCTTCTCGGCATCTCCGAAAAGGTTCAAACTATGCAGAGACGGGCCGGAAAGGCCGAGGCGAACCAGCTTTCGGTGCGGCTCGAGCTTCAGGCCGACTGTCTGGCAGGCATCTGGGCCCACCACGCCAACCGGAGCCGGCAGGTCCTCGAAACCGGCGATGTGGAGGAAGCGCTCCAGGCGGCAACCAGCATCGGCGACGACCGCCTCCAGCAGCAGGCCCAGGGGTATGTCGTTCCCGAAAGCTTCACCCACGGCAGCTCCGATCAGCGGGTCAGCTGGTTCAAAACCGGCTTCGATAACGGCAGTTTCGGGGCGTGCAATACCTTCGGGGCGGGGGCGTTGTAGATCACCTTAGTTCCATGTTCGGCGGGATGGGCCTGCGGAGGGCGGTGGCGCTTCGCGGCAAGGTCTTTGGCCGCGCAAGCGTTGGGTGGTGAACGGAAAGCAGTCCGCTGTGGCCGGTCACCATGGTGCTGCAATAGATCTGGTGTAAGGGGAGGGGAATACGGTTGCCATACACGATCACATCCGAAGTCACTTGCTACCTAATCCCGGAAGAGCGGGAGGCTTCCACAAGGGAGTTCCTCAAGCATCTTCACAATCCGGAAGAGACATGGATCATCGCTTCCGAAATCAGCATCGTGTCTGTAATCATCGAGCTGATAGCAGCCCATACAAACGGGGTGCCTCTTCACCTCTATCTCGACCACTCACAGGCTTCGGGAAGGGCCGACAAGTACCAGATCAACCGTCTTTCGAACGCAGGCATAGAGGTGACCATAGGTACTTCACTGGTGGGACACGGTGATCTCTCCCACACGAAAGGTATGGTGGTTGACGGATGCCCCCCCTGGTGCTGGGCGGGTTCCTTGAATTTCACGGGGAGCGGTTGGCATGCGGTGGATATGGCCATGGTCTTCTGTTCCCGGGAATGGCACGGGCGTTTCGTGGAGGAGTTCAGGGCGTTGCGCCAGCATGCGTGGGAGCGAGAACGCAGCCTTCAGGTCATGAAAAGTCCGCCGGCAGGAGTGGTTGTGTGAGGGTGTTGTCCCTTGCCGCGAGCCGTGGCCACTCCCCCGTGAGGAGAGTGGGTTCGGTGAAGTCGTCGGGGAGGGGGGCGACTTCGAGCAGTTCGTGAGGCTCATGGCTTGGATCGGCTTGACCCTCCCCCCTTGTTCGAGCCAGTGGCAGGAAAAAGAAAGGCGGCACGCTGCCGCCTTTCTTGACATCTCTTCATTGTCCGGATGGGGGACGATCCATTTAGTGTCACGATTTGACGACAAAGGTTATCTTGGTTGTGGTCCGGTACATGGTGATCTTGTTGTTTTCCACGATTGCCTGGATGTCCTGGATGTAGATGTTCTTGATTTCGTCCACGCTCTTGGCGGCTTCGGTCAGTGCCGATTCGACCGCCGCCTCGATGGAGCTCCCCTCAGAGTGGATCTCGATGACTTTTGCAACTGACATGGTCTTTCCTCCTTCGTGGAGATTATGATGCAATACTAATTTTTTAACACAAAAAGAAGGGAACGCAAGGGATGGGGGGCGTTTCCACTCGGAGGGAAAGACCCATCCCTCTAAGCAAATGAGAGGGGTCTACACATTGACAATCTGCCTCAAAGTGTCAAGGTGTGGACCTGATACATTAAATCCACACGGATTATTCTTACAGGAGGTGAACTATGAAACGGCTCCTTACATCCGCAGTGCTGATTCTCTCCCTTATCTCCGTCGCTACCCCCGCCTTCCCCTGGGGCTCCGCCACCCACGCCCACATTGACGGCCAACTCGGCAAGCGGGTGCTCTTCGACAAGCAGGAGCGCTACGGCGGCATGGGGATGGATGTCTTCAACTTCCTTTTCACCAACCCCGCCGTCAGCGCCTACCTCTACGGTCAGACCCACACGCAGTTCATGAAGGTGTGGGATGCGGCGCGGCTGCCCGCTGGGAAGGCCCTTGCCTTCGGCTTTGTCAGTCACAACGACGTCTGGGGGGCGGATGTGACCGCCCACCACAACGGCCTTACCTTCGGCCAGGGCCAGGGGTACGTCATCGCCAAGGCCGAAATTCTGAAGGGGATCCTGGAGCAGAATCCGGAGTTTGCCGCACTCAACCTGCCCGATCCGGTGGTGCGGGAGATAGCCCACAATTTCATTGAGTACGGTACTGATATCCTGCTGAAACGCATCGACCCGCACATCGGGGAGAAGATCATCATCTCGGCCCTGGTCCGCAGCCCCGAGTTTCCCCTTCTCCTGGTCAAGGCCTATGGCGAGGGGCTTGCCTCGACCGCCGGCATGTCGCGGCTGGAGGCGTCACGGCTCATCATCGCCACCGAGATGGAATTCCGCAAGACCATGATCGCCTACGGCCAGGCCCTGACCAGGGACGAAGCCACGGCGCTCCAGCTCTTTGCGGAGCAGCTGGCCGCCCTCTCCACCGCGTTCCTGGCCGCGTACGGGATTGTTCTTCCCGACGGGGTCGATCTGGTCCCCCTGGCCAAGGGGGGAATCGAAGGGGCGATGCTCCTCTGCGCACCTGATTTTTCTGGCGAGCTGGCGGCGACGGTGGAGGAGGTGAAGCTGCAGCTCACGGCCCATGGGATACGGTATTGAAGTGAATTGTTCAAAGCTCAATGACGGCTGGTGGGACGCTTTCCTGAATGGAATGGCAGGGGGAACTTATTCAGGCAAATAATCGATCACGGAGGAATGCCCATGAAAACACAGTTCGTTCGGATTGTCGCGCTCATATGCTTTCTGCTGGCTCCCACGGTGGGAGTTGCCAAGCCGTACTCGGCCATGTACGTGATCGGCGACAGCCTCTCCGATCAGGGAAACCTCTTCCAGGCGACGCTCACCCTCATCGGTTCGGGCCGGCCGGCCGCTGACCATTACTTTATGGGGCGCTTTTCCGACGGGGAGATCTACGCGGGGCTGCTGGCGGAAAAGATCGATCTGACCCTTGCCGCTACAGCGGTCGGCGGGAACAACTTCGCCTATGGAGGGACACGGACCAACTACAACATTGTCGAGGATCCGCCGACGCCAGGCGGATTGCCCCCCGGCCTCTATCCGTGGACCCTGAACCTGCAGCGGCAGGCCTTCGCGGTCCAGGGGGTGAGCGACCCCCATGCGCTGTATGTGGTCTTTTCCGGTTCCAATGATATCGCCGACTTGATCGGTCGCTCCCTGGTCTTCGGTTTCGAGTCGACCAAGCCTGCCAGCGACCAGGTAGTCCAGGGGGTGAAGCAGGTCATTGAGGCCTTTGTGGCTGCTGGCGCGCGGGATATCGTCGTCCCCAACCTGCCGGACCTGGGGCTCGTCCCCCGGGTTTTCACCCGTGACCCCCTGCCGGGAATGCCGCCGGGGTCGACGCTGGTGGCCGATACCGCCACCGCCCTGGTGGTCCGCTACAATGCGGCACTGGAAGACATGCTCAAGGGGTTCGCCGGCGTGAACATCATCCGCTTCGATACCTTTTCCTTCTTCCGGGAGGTGGTGAAGAATCCGGCAACCTACGGGCTCACCAACGTGACGGCCCCCTGCTATACGGGGTTCGTTGACCCGGCCGGACCCCACGACACGGTCTGCGCCACGCCTGAGACCTATCTCTTCTGGGACTACGAGCATCCCACCACCGCCATGCACGGCCTCCTGGCCAAGCAGCTGCTTGCCACCCTCACCATTGGCCTGCTGGATGATCTTATCCAAGAGCTGAACGGCATGGGCCTCCAGAGGGGCATTGCCACTGCCCTGCATACGATGGCGATTAAGGCGAAAAGCATGGTTACGGATGGGAACCGGTTCAACGATGGTGCGGCCGCGGGGCTCCTCCACGCCTTTAGTGCCCTGGTTGGGGCGCAGCGGGGAATCATGATCCCGGCCGACGATGCCGATGCCCTCATGGAGCGGGCGAAGCAGATCACCGAGCTGCTGGAGGCCATGAAGGGGGCTTAGGGAAGCATCTCCCGTTGGCATGGTAATCGCTCCCTTGCGTTTTTCCTGAAACCTCTGCTATCACTAGAGACAGCCGGGCCGACAGCCCGGCTGTCGCGCGTCTGGAGCACCGATTCACCGTATAGAGGACTCCCATGCTTGATCTCTCCACCCTCAATCCCCCCCAGCGGGCCGCCGCGGAGCATACCGAAGGGCCGCTCCTGGTCCTTGCGGGCGCCGGCTCCGGCAAGACCCGGGTCATCACCTACCGGATCGGCCACCTCCTTCTCGACAAGAAGGTGAAGGCCGAGAGCATCCTGGCGGTCACCTTCACCAACAAGGCGGCCGGGGAGATGAAGGAGCGGGTGCGGGAGCTGGTGGGGCGCGGCAAGGCCAAGGGGATGGTCATCTCCACCTTTCACTCCCTGGGGGTCCGGATCCTGCGCCGGGACATCGAGCGGCTCGGCTACAAGAAGAACTTTTCCATCTACACCACCTCGGACCAGATCGGCCTCATCCGCCAGGCCATGCGGGAGGTGAACGCCGACGGGAAGAAGTTCGACGCCGAGACGCTCCTCTGGAAGATCTCCAGCTGGAAGAATGGGCTCATCACCCCCGACCGGGCCGTCCCCCGCTACCAGGACCCCGACGAGCTCCTGGCCTGCGACGTCTACCCCCGCTACCAGGCGCTCCTCCTTGCCTGCAATGCCATTGACTTCGACGACATCATCATGCTGACGGTGCGGCTCCTCCAGGACTACCCGGAGGTGCTGGACCACTGGCAGGAGCGGTTCCGCTACATCATGGTGGACGAGTACCAGGACACCAACGCCTCCCAGTACCTCTTCATTTCCCTTTTGGCGAAAAAGTACCGCAACCTCTGCGTGGTGGGGGACGACGACCAGTCCATCTACGGCTGGCGGGGGGCCGACGTGGGGAACATCCTGGACTTCGAGCGGGACTACCCCGGCTGCCGGGTGGTGAAGCTGGAGCAGAACTACCGCTCCACCGGGACGATCCTGGAGGCGGCGAACCAGGTCATCAAAAACAACGCGAAGCGGAAGGAAAAGCGCCTCTGGACCGACGTGGGGGAGGGGCGCCCCATCGACATGGTCATCGCCCAGGACGACGAGGAGGAGGCGACCCTGGTGGTGGAGCGGCTACAGATGGAGCGCTACCGGCACAACCTCTCCTTCGGCGACTTCGCCATCCTCTACCGCACCAACTCCCAGAGCCGGGCCTTCGAGGAGCAGCTTCGCTTCGAGGACATCCCCTACGTGCTGGTGGGGGGGATGCAGTTCTACGAGCGCAAGGAGGTGAAGGACGCCCTCTCGTACCTGAAGGTCATCGACAACCCCCTGGACGAGCAGGCGCTCCTGCGGGTGGTGAACTTCCCCCGCCGGGGGATCGGCGACGGGACCGTGGTGAAGATCAACCAGTGGTCCCTGGAGCACGAATGCCCGCTCCTGGAGGCCATGGGGCGGGTGGGGGAGATCGAGGGGATTGCCGAGGCCATGCGGGAGAAGGTGCTGGCCTTCCACCGGCTCATCACCGGCGCGGCCGGGGAGTTTCGCCGGCCCGGGGACCTGGCGGGGCGGGTGAAGGGGTTCTACGACCGGATCGGCCTTGAGGAGGAGCTCTACCGGACCATCGAGGAGCCGGCCACGGCCCGGCGCAAGGTGGAGAACGTGGAGCAGATCATCAACTCCATGGCGGGGTACGAGGAGCGGATTCCGGGGGCGACCCTCTCGGGGTTCCTGGAAAAGGTGTCGCTCATGGACGAGGACCGCTTCTCCGGCAAGGACAAGAAGGAGCACGGCAAGGACGCCGTCACCCTCATGTCGCTCCATTCCAGCAAGGGGCTGGAGTTTCCCTTCGTCTTTCTGGTGGGGTTCGAGGAGGAGATCCTCCCCCACAAGAAGTCGGTGGAGGAGGGGATGTCCATCGACGAGGAGCGGCGCCTCTGCTACGTGGGTATCACCCGGGCCCGGAAGCACCTGACCATCACCCGCTGCCTCTTCCGGAAGAAGTACGGCAAGCTCCTGGAGCGGCAGCCGAGCCGGTTCCTGGAAGAGATACCGGAGCGACTCGTGCAGACCCATGAGGGAGAGGTGAAGAAGGTCGCCACCGAGGAGGAGCAGGAGGCCATGGCCCAGGATTTCTTCGCCCGGATGCGGGCAAAACTTTCCTGAAGAAGACAATTTGAATAACACGGAGAGACGGAGAACACAGAGAAATCAAAAAATCTATTGATGTCTCGGCAGGTGGTGCCAATCAGATGGTTTTGAATGGCACTTGACTGATTGTAACTCCGTGTCCTCCGTTTCTCCGTGTTATTGAAGCTTATAGGGCTTACTTGATGGTCTTCTCCCCCGGCTTCCACCCAAGGGGGCAGAGTTCGCCGGTCTGGAGCGCCTCCAGCACCCGGATGGTTTCCTCAACGCTCCGACCCACCGAGAGGCTGTTCACCACCTGGTACTGGAGGATGCCATTGGGGTCGATGATGAAGAGGCCCCGCAGAGCTACCCCTTCCTTGTCGTCGAGGATGCCGTAGCGGGCAGTCGCCTCTTTCTTGCTGTCGGCCAGCAGCGGGAACTTCAGGTCACCCAGGTCCCCTCGTTTGATCCAGGCCAGATGGGAGTGCTTGCTGTCGACGGAACCGCCGAGGATCTGGGCGTTGAGCTCCGTGAACTGGTCGATGGCCTTGTTGAAGCCGGTGATCTCCGTGGGGCAGATATGGGTGAAGTCGGCGGGGTAGAAGAAGAGGACCACCCACTTACCCCGGTAGTCGCTGAGGCTCACTTTCTTGAATTCCTTGTCCACCACCGCATCGAGGGTGAAGGGGGGGGCCGGTTCGCCCACCTTGGCCACCTCGGGAGCAGTGCGGACCATTCCCTTGTGGTGCTGGACCATGAGCTCCGTGGCCTTCGTCATTTCTTCGGCCTTTTCGGGGGTGGCGCAGGCCGTGCCGGCCAGGAGCCCGGTGGCGAGGGTCGCTGCGAGTAGTGTCATTATGCGGTTCATGGAATCCTCCTTGATTTGGTTGGTGAAGCGGGGCAAAACCGTCTCAATAATATCCCAATCGCCGGAAGTTGCAAGTGGGCAGGGTGATTCACAAAAACGGTTCTCCTGCCACGACTTTTGTGGTACAAGAAAGCGATTTTTCCATCGAGAAAGGAGTACGCCATGGGCGAAGAAACCAATCCCCGCGTCGTCATCGAGACTTCCAAAGGGAGCATTACCATCGAGCTGTTCAAGGACAAGGCCCCCATTACCGTCCGCAATTTCCTCTCTTACGTGAACGAGGGGTTCTATGACGGGCTCATTTTCCATCGGGTCATCAAGAATTTCATGGTGCAGGGTGGCGGCCTAGACGAGAATATGCAGCCGAAGAAGAACAAGTTCGCCATCAAGAACGAGGCCGCCAACGGTCTCAAGAATACCCGGGGAACCCTGGCCATGGCCCGGACCGCCGTGGTGGACAGCGCCACTTCCCAATTCTTCATCAACCTGGTGGACAACGCTTTCCTCGACCACAAGGGGAAGACCCCGGACATGTTCGGCTATGCCGTCTTCGGCCAGGTCGTGGAGGGGATGGATGTGGTGGACGCCATTGCCCAGGTGAAGACCGGCAACAGGTCGGGACATTCCGACGTTCCGGTGGAGAACGTCTTCATTACCGCGACAAAAGTGGTTGAGTAGATTTTCAAGCCCTCGCTGGGCAGAAATGAAAAAGGCCGTCCGAGTCATCGGGCGGCCTTTTTTTATGGCGAATTCGTCGCGGTCTTGAGGCGGGTGCCGTGGTCCTCCTCGCCGGGCGGAGCGCCGGCGAGAACCACCCGGTTGCGCCCCTCGGACTTTGCCCGGTAGAGGGCCACGTCGGCGGCCTTGAGGAGCACTGCTTCGGTAGTGCCGTCCTCAGGGTAGGAGGCGACGCCGATGCTGGCAGTGAGGCGCCCTTGGGGGAGGTTCTCCTCGTGGGGGAACTCTTCCGCTTCGATCTCCCGCCGGATCCGCTCGGCCACGAAGATCGACTCCTTCTTGGAGGTGCCGGGAAGGATGATGCAGAACTCCTCGCCCCCATACCGGGTTACCACGTCCATTTGCCGGGCGCTTTCCGTGAGGATCCGGGCGGTCTTCTTCAGCGCCCGGTCGCCGGCCAGGTGGCCGCAGAGGTCGTTGTAGATCTTGAAGTTGTCCAGGTCGATGAGTATCACGGTGAGGGCAAGGTTCTGCCGGATGCTCCGGGCCAGTTCCTCCTCCATGCGACGCTTGAGGAAGCGGCGGTTGTAGAGGCCGGTCAGGTGGTCGGTGATGGAAAGCTGCTCCAGGAAATCGGCCCGCTCGATGGACAGTGCCCGCTCGATCATGATGGAGGCATGGTCGGCAAAGATGGTGAGAAGATTCAGGTCCGCCTCGGTGAAGATCCCCTGGTTCCGTTTGTCTGACAGGTTCAGGACGCCGGCGATGCTTTCCCGGAGCTTGATCGGAATGCTCACGAACGATTTTGTCTTGAAGCGGGGGCGGTTGGGGATGCCGATCCGCTTGTCCTTCTCGATGTCGTTCACGAGGAGCGGATGGCCGCTGGCCGCCACCTTGCCGGCAATGCCGCTCCCCACCTGAACCACCATGCTCTGGGCCAGCTGCATGTTCATGCCGAGGGCCGACTCGATTTTGAGGGTCTCGCCGTTTTCGTCGATGAACATGAGGGAACCGCAGGAGGCATCCACCAGGTCGGCCGCCATCGTAAGAATCCGCTCGTTGAGCTCCTCTTTGGTCACCGACCGGGAGAGGGAGGTGAACATGGCCATAAGCTTGGTGGCCTGGGCGTTGTCGGCAGAGTGTTTCTCTTCCTCCCGCAGACGCAGGAGCTTCGATGAGACCCTCTCGGTAATGATCTGTACCAGGAGTTTGTCACGGCGAGGAAAGTTAGTGTCGAAGAGGACCATGATGCCGAAAAGTTCTCCGCCGGCCGCAAAGCGGATACAGGTCGCCTGGTTGGCGTCGATCCCGGGGAAGAGAAGCCGGCACTCATCGTCGAGGGTGATGAGGTTTGCGGTCTGGTTGCGGGGAAGGAGCGACAGCGCCTTTAACGCAGACATGGTTCCCAGGTTGGGCTCCAGGCCCCAGAGTCCCTTCACGGCAAAGCTGTTGTTCCCTTCCGGAACCAGGACGGCGATCCGGCCGATGTCAAAGAGGATGCCGAGGGTTTCGCTCAATAGCCCCATCACGTCGTCGGTGCTGCGGGCCGTGTCGATGCCGTTGGCGACCCCGGCGATGGAGGCGAGCCGCCGCATGGTTTTTTCGAAGATGAGGCTGTGGAGGTTTTTGCCGAGAAGTGTCGGGAGGAGTTCCTGGACCTTGCGGGCCACTTCGGCCACCTCGTCCTCGCTGACGGCGGGGAGGTTCTCCAGCGCTTCCAGCAGGGCGAAGGCGTCCACATTGTCTGTCTGGGCGAGGGCCTCCATGTGGGCCAGGTCGAGGTCTTTCTCCCGGACCCCGCCGCCGATGAGGCAGGTGAAGGGGATGTCCCCGCCCCGAAGCGGCACGGCGAAATTGAGGAGCCCCGCATGGCAGCGGAAGACCACCGCCCTGTTGCCGCCAATGGCCCGTTGGACCGCCTCTTCCACGGCCCCTTGGCAGGCCCTGCTGCAGAGGGGGTTCTGCTCGATGGCACCGCAGATGGTGAAGAGAGACCGGTAGCGCGGCATTCCGCCATCGTGGTCGGTGCAGAAGGTCAGCTGGTACGGCGCGAGGAACGGGTACGACTTGAGGACCTCAAGCAGTTCCACCGGCTGGATTGTTGTCAGGTCAGCATGGGGCACAATATTTTCCCGGGTAAGGGTCAGGCAGCTCCGCCTACGGTTATTTCCGCGATGAGCAGCGTCGGCTGGGCGTCGGAAACCGGCACCCCCTGGCCGTCCTTGCCGCAGGTGCCGATGCCGAATCCCAGGTCGCTTCCCACCTTCGCGATTTTTTTCAGCACGTCGGGGCCGTTGCCGGTGAGGGTCGCACCCCGGACCGGTTCGCCCACCACGCCATTTTCGACGAGATATCCCTCGGACACCTCGAAGACGAAATCCCCGTTAACGGTGTTCACCTGTCCGCCCCCCATCTTCCTGACGAAGAGCCCCCGCTCGACCCCCTGGACAATCTCCTTCGGTGGGGTTTCCCCCGGCGCGATGAGGGTGTTGGTCATCCGGACGATGGGCTTTGCGTGGTACCCCTCCCTCCGGCCGTTGCCCGTGGAGGCACAGCCGTCCTTCAGGGCGGAGAGCCGGTCGTAGAGGTATCCCTTGAGGATGCCGTTCTCCACCAGCACGGTCCGCTGGGCCGGCGTCCCCTCGTCGTCGAAGGAGAAGGAGCCCCGGGCATTGGGGATCGTGGCGTCGTCGATGACCGTCACCAGCGGCGAGGCCACCTGCTCTCCCACCTTGCCGGTGTAGACCGACATGCCGCTCTGGGCCAGGTCGGCCTCAAGGCCGTGGCCGATGGCCTCGTGAACCATGGTACCCCCCGCTTCGGAGGAGAGGACCACCGGCATCAGCCCGGCAGGGGCCTTGCGGGCGCCGAGCATCATCACGGCGCGCCGGGCCGCCGCCAGGGAGACCTCCTCGGGGCTCCGCTCCCGGAAGATCTCGTGACCCATGAAGCGGCCGATGGGCTCGTAGCCGGTCTGGATCACGTCTCCTTCCGCGGCGACCACCTGGGTCAGGAAGAGGGTGCCGGTTCGGATGGCCTCCGTGAAGTCACCAAGCGAATTGGCGATTTGGGTTTTGACGGCGCCGTCGCGATAGACGACGGTAACCTGCCGAATTCTTTTGTCGAAACCGCGCGCAGCTACGTTGCCGCGGTTCACCAGGGCAACCTTGTCCTGAAGGGGTACGTCATCTGGCGGAATCACGATGGGAAAGCCGGAACCCACGAGCTTCGCCCGCATGTCGATGGCGCGGTCGAAGGACTTCCCCTTTACCGCCCTACTTACCGTCTCGGCCAGCGCCAGGAGGGCCGCTTCGGTCACCTCGTTGGTGAAGGCGTAGGCGGTTCGCAGGTCCGAGATGACCCTGATTCCTGCCCCCCGGTCGGTGCCGGCAAGGACTTTCTCGATCTTTCCGTCCTCGCAGACGATGGAGGTACTCGAACCCTCCTCGTAGTAAATGTCAGCGAATTCACCGCCTCCCGCAAGGGCGCGGCGAAGGATGGCACTGAGGTTCATTCCGTCAAGCATGGTTGGAAATCTCCGTACCCGACACCTCTTGCATAGCAATTTCGGTGCCGAGCGATTCAAGAAGTGAATTCATTTCTTCCGTGAAATAACTGCTATACGTGATGACGACGGTACTGGTTTCCCGGTCCGCAGTGCTGAGGGTGGCGAGCCCTTCATGGGCTTCCACGATGAACTTCAGGTAGGCGAGATCACGGCGCGCAACCTGGAAATAGCGGGTGATTTCGTTGGGCTGGTACACGGGCCTCCCCTGATTGATAATTTGTACTTTTTAACACGCAAGTGCTTAAAAAACAATACAAAAAAGTTTGCTATGCAAGTGCCGTGTTCCTCGATGGTTAGGGGGTGTCTGTCGTCTCGCGTTCCCCGGCGGTACCGGTGTGCCGCACGATGGGTTAATTTCGTTGCCTCGTTGGACTGTGCCGCGTAAAATGTGCTCGGCAGCGTCTCTGCAATCTTCCCCCGATCGATGTGCAAAGGAGTACCGGAAATGACGAAGCCCTACCGACTGGCCACGGGAGCGGCGCTCCTGGCGTGCCTTTTTGCCGTGCCTGCCCCGGCCGCGCCCGTGAAACCGACACAAAAAGCTCCGTCGTCGGCCCCCCAGCCCGGAGCCGTCTTTCGCGATCGCCTGAAAAACGGCTCTCCCGGCCCCGAGATGGTGGTCATCCCCGCCGGCCGTTTCCGCATGGGGGCCATCTTCGGCGGCGGCGACCCGGACGAGAAGCCTATTCACTGGGTTACCATACCCCGCCCCTTCGCCATGGGGAAGTACGAGGTGACCTTCGAGGAGTATGACCGTTTCTGCGAGGCCACCGGCCGGGAGAAGCCCAAGGACGGCCGGCGCTGGTTCGGTCCCCTTTCCCGCGACTGGGGCCGGGGACGGATGCCGGTCATGAACGTCAGCTGGGACGATGCCGAGGCCTACGCGAAGTGGCTTTCCGGGCAGACGGGGCAGACGTACCGGCTCCCCAGCGAAGCCGAGTGGGAGTTCGCGGCCCGTGGCGGCAAGGACACCCCCTTCTGGTGGGGGGGAACCGCCGGGGAAAACCGGGCCAACTGCAAGGGGTGCGGCAGCAAGTGGGACAAGAAGAAGGCGGCTCCGGTCGGTTCCTTCGCGGCGAATCCCTACGGCCTCTTCGACACGGCGGGGAACGTCTGGGAGTGGTGTCTCGACACCTGGCACGACAGCTACGACAACGCCCCTGCCGACGGCACCCCCTGGCTCGGCGGTGACGATACCCGCCGCATCCAGCGGGGGGGCTCCTTCGGGAGCAAGCCCCGCTACATCCGCTCCTCTGCCCGGGGACGGGGGGCCCCCGACGGGCAGTATGTCTACCTGGGGTTCCGGCTGCTGAGGGCTCTGTGAGCGAAACAACACCCCTTCACACCCTCCGGACCGTCTTTGGCTACCGCTCCTTTCGCCCTTCCCAGGAGGAGATCATCGACCGCCTGATCGGTGGCGGCGATGCATTTGTCCTCATGCCGACGGGCGGGGGGAAGTCCCTCTGCTACCAGATCCCGGCCATACACCGCCCCGGTGTCGGTATCGTCGTCTCCCCCCTCATCTCCCTCATGAAGGATCAGGTGGACACCTTGCGGGAGAACGGGGTTGCGGCCGCCGCCTACAATTCGGCCCTAGGGGAGCGGGAGGCCCGGCAGGTCCTGGCCCGGTTCCACGGCGGCGAGCTGGACCTTCTCTACGTGGCGCCGGAGCGGCTCATGACCGAGGCGTTCCTGGAGAGGCTCCGGGAGATTCCCGTGGCGCTTTTTGCCATCGACGAGGCCCACTGCGTCTCCCAGTGGGGGCACGACTTCCGCCCCGAGTACGTGGGGCTGGGGCGTCTGCGGGGGCTCTTCCCCGAAGTGCCGGTCATCGCCCTCACCGCCACCGCCGATGTCCAGACCCGCAACGACATCATCGACCGGCTGGGGCTTCGGGACGCTGAGGTCTACGTTACCGGCTTCGACCGCCCCAACATCCGGTACACCGTTGTCGAGAAGCAGAAGCCGTTCCACCAGCTCATGGCGTTTCTGGCGACCCGCCCCCAGGATGCCGGCATCGTCTACGCCCTTTCCCGCAAGCGGGTTGAGGAGGTGGCCGGCAAGCTGCGGGACGCCGGCATTGAGGCGGCGGCCTACCACGCTGGGCTGGCGGACGGCGAGCGGAGCCGGGTCCAGGAGGCGTTCCTGCGGGACGATATCCGTGTGGTGGTGGCCACCGTCGCCTTCGGCATGGGAATCGACAAGCCCAACGTCCGGTTCGTGGTCCACTACGACCTCCCCAAGAACATCGAGAGCTACTACCAGGAGACTGGCCGGGCCGGACGGGACGGGCTGCCTGCCGAGGCGCTGCTCCTCTTTGGCTATGGCGACATCGCCGTGAGCCGCTCCCTCATCGAGTCGGGCAACAACCCGGATCAGGTGCGGATAGAGCTCCACAAGCTGAACGCCATGGTGGGGTTTGCCGAGGCGGGGACCTGCCGACGGGGGGCCCTTCTCGGCTATTTCGGCGAGCGGCTTGCCGAGGGGTGCGGAAACTGCGACCTCTGCCTCGATCCCCCCGAGAGCTTCGACGCCACCGAGGATGCCCGCAAGGCCCTCTCCTGCGTCTACCGGGTGGGGCAGCGCTTCGGCGTGGGGCATGTGATCGATGTGCTGCGCGGCTCAAAGAGCGAGCGGATCCAGCAGCTGGGCCACGACCGCCTCTCCACCTACGGCATCGGCGCCGACCGCTCCGCCGAGGCCTGGGGAAGCATCATCCGCCAGCTGATTCACCGCGGCTACCTGGAACAGGACCTGGCCAACTATTCGGTGCTGAAGCTGACCCCGGCGGCCCGGCCCCTCCTGCGGGGGGAGGAGAGTCTCGTCCTGGCGAAGCCTCGGGTGAAGGTGGCACCGGTGAAGAAGGAGCCGAAGCGGAAAGCGGGAGCCGCGTCGCTGGCCGAGGGGGACGAGGGGCTATTCCAGTCGCTGCGGGTTCTCCGCAAGCGCCTGGCCGACGAGCAGCAGGTTCCCCCCTACGTCATTTTCAGCGACGCGACGTTGGTCGAGATGGCGTCACTGCGCCCGGCCACCCTGGATGAGCTCCTGCGGGTAAACGGCGTGGGGCAGCAGAAACTGGGGCGCTATGGCGCGGCGTTTCTTGAGGTAATTCGCAGCAATCCGTGAATATTTATAACGTCAACAAAGGCATCTGAAACACGGAGCAACGGAGCAACGGAGAAAGACATAATTCATTGTTTACCGGCAAATTTTTTAACCTGTTTGTCGCGTCTCGGTTTAAAGGTTTTCTCCGTGTGCTCCGTTGCTCCGTGTTATTCAAATGGTTTGAAAGGTTTTCCCCACTATGACCCTCCAGAGCATACTCCCCTACGTCACCCCGCCGGTGGTGGGTGCCGTCATCGGCTACGTGACCAACGACATCGCCATCCGGATGCTCTTCCGCCCCCTGAAGCCGTGGCGCGTCTTCGGCATCCGGGTCCCCCTGACGCCGGGGGTGATCCCGGCCGGCCGCCACGAGTTCGCCACCACCATCGGCAGGATGGTGGGCACCCACCTGGTGACCGGCGAGGATGTGGCCCGGGCCCTGGGGCGCGATGCCTTCCGCCGGGAGCTGCGGGAGACAGTGGGGGAGAAGCTGGACGGCATCCTCGACCGGGAACTGGGCACGGTCGGCGCCATCATCCCGGTCGGTCTCGACCGGTGGCTCCACGACCTGGCGGCGACCGTGAGCCGCGACGTGGCCGTCGGCATCCTCGCCCAGGTGGAGAGCGACGGGTTCCGGGGGGAGCTGGCGGCCATCATTGCCACCCTGGAGGAGCGGGTCCTTCCCCGTCAGCTGGAGCGACTCCTTGCCGGGGAGGACTATGAGGCATTCCGCAGCGGTGTCGGTCAGGCCCTGGCGGTGCTCCTCCAGTCCCGCGGCGTGAGCCGGGCCGTGGCCTCGGCCGTGGAGGAGGCCCTTGAAGAGTTCCTCTCCTCGGATCGTCCCCTGCGGGAGCTCCTTCCCCCCGATGCCGCGGAGTTTCTGGCGGAGCAGCTGGCGGCGGCGGTACCCCTTCTCCTCGACCAGGTGGGGGCGCTCCTGAGGACTCCGGAGTTCCGCGAGGGGCTCGAAGGGAAGCTCAGGGAGGGGTTCCAGGGGTACCTGCAAAACCTGAAAGGCGCGCTGGGCTTCATGGCGGGGCTCCTCAGCGCGGACAAGCTAAACTCCCTCTTTTCCGGGGTCATTGAAAACATCATGGAGGAAATCCTCCGCTGGCTCGGGGAGGAGAAGACCCGGCGGCTGGTGACGGGGTTTGCACGGCAGCGGCTCGACGGGTTCCTGGATCGTCCCCTTGCGGCAACCCTCGACGGGGTGCCGTACCAGCGGGTCGCCGCCGTCCGCAAGCTGATCCGCAAGGGGGTGCTCGGGTTCGTGCGGAGCCCCCGGACGGCGGAGATGCTCCTGGCCGTAGCGGAGCGGGAGGGGAGGCGCCTTCTGCTGGAGGGAAACGGCCGTACCCTCTTCGATCGCCTTGCCACGGCCGACGGCGCCGAGAGGCTGCGGGCCTCCCTGGTGGACGGTGTCGTGGCCCTCGTCCGCACCGCCGAAACCCGCGATACCCTGGAGCGCTTCGTTGCCGCCCGCATGGACGAGTGGCTCTTCCAGCGCCCCTTGGGCCGTCTTTCGGCCCGCATCCCCGCCGATGCCCGGCGGGACCTGGAGGGGGCGGTCTGCCGCCAGGTGGAGGAACTCCTCCAGAAGGAGGTTCCCCCCCTCATCGACGCCATTGACGTGGCCACCATGGTGGAGGAAAAGGTTAACTCCCTCGACATCCTCAAGGTGGAGGAACTGCTTCTTTCCATCATGGAGAAGCATTTCTTCTACATCAATCTCTTCGGAGCGCTTCTCGGCTTCATCATGGGGTTCATGAACGTTATTCTTGCGCGGCTGTTTTCCTGAGCAGTCTTTTTAATACCACCAATTCAATTACCGGAGGTTCCCATGTCCGTTACCCTCGACGAAGTGAAACAGGTGTATGCGGAGGCCGACTGCCTCTTTACCGCTGCCCAGATTGAAGAGAGCATCGAGCGGATGGCGCGGGAGATCACCGGGCGGCTGGCCGACACCAACCCCATCGTATTCTGCGTCATGAACGGGGGACTCATCGTCACCGGCAAGCTCCTGCCGAAGCTGGAATTTCCCCTGGAGGCCGAGTACCTCCACGCTACCCGCTACGGACACAAGCTCTACGGCACCGTCCTCGACTGGAAGGTTCGGCCCACCAAGGAGCTGAAGGGGCGGACCGTTCTCATCATTGACGATATCCTGGACGAGGGGGAGACTCTGGGGGCAATCTGTGACTGGTGCCGGGACATGGAGGCGAAGGAGGTGCTCACCGCTGTTCTGGTGGACAAGGAGCATGACCGCAAGGCCCGCCCCGATCTCGTCCCCGAGTTCGTGGGGTTCAGGACGCCGGACCGCTACCTCTTCGGGTTCGGCATGGACTACAAGGGGTACTGGCGGAATGCGCCGGGGATTTTTGCTTTAAAAGGGTATTGAAACGAAGGAATGCCACCGCCTCTTTCTTGCCGTCAGGCAGCTTCCGCTCTTCCTGTCACAATGGCCTCGAATCGCTTGAACAGCTCCGGGCTGAAGGTGCTTCCCACCTCTTCCCCCATGATCCGGAGGGCTTCCGATTTTGGGAGCGCATTGTGCTTGGGGCGTTCGGTGGTCATGGCGCAGTAGGTGTCGCAAAGGGCTGCCAGTTGGGCGCTGCGGGGGATGTCGTCTCCCTTGAGGCCGGAGGGGTAACCGCTGCCGTCGAATTTTTCGTGGTGGTGCCGCACGATGGTCAGCGAAACCTCGCCCAGGGTGCCGGCGCTTTTTAGGTGCTCGTACCCCTTCCGGGCGTGCTGCTTAACCTTGTGGTACTCGATGGCGGCGAGGGCGTCGGGCTTGTTAAGGAGGTCGCCGGACAGGAAGACCAGCCCGACGTCGTGGAGGAGGGAGCCGATCCCCACATCGATCATCTCGTCATGGTTTATTTCGAAGAGCCGGTCGTGGACCAGCATCATCAGGGCGGCCATCTGCACGCTGTGGGTGAAAATGTAGTAGTTCTGGGAAGTAATGGACTGGAGCGCTTTCAGGGCGTCCTCGTGCCCCGCCACGTATTTCATGAGGTGACGGATCAGGCTCCGGCAACGGATGATATCCGCTGTCTTGTCCGGTTCATCGAAGACGTCGGTGACGTAGTTGGCGGCGGTCTGGTAGAGGATGGTCCCCTTGGCACCGCTGTCGATGTCGGTTCGTGCCAGGAGGGTGTCCAGGTTCTGCTCAAGGTATTCGGTTACCACATCCATGTCGCCACTTCTCACGTAGAGAAATTCGGTGTTGGTCCGTTCGAGCCGGTGCCGGTCCGCCTCCGTGAACTTCCTATCGTGGTTCTTGTACAGGATGTAGTTGCCGTTGTTTTTGACAAAAAGACAGATGTCCGGGAAGTAGGCGGGGGAGATGCATGCAATGGAGAGTGGTCTGTAGAATCGGCTTTTCATGGTATGGGGCCCTGGTGTTTTCTCCTGTATATTGAAACTCACAGATCGTTGATTTGTCAAGGGTTTCATTAAAGGATCAGGTCGTTGCCTAACTAGTCGGATTCATTGCCGGATTGTGCACCATGGGGCTTCAGGAAGCCTTTTTTGACCGATTGACAAGAAGGGGGCTGGGGCACTACAGTAGGTGCGATTACGCCGACGGATGGAGATCCGATGCTGCAGACAAAAACGAAGATCACACTGGGACTGGTGGCCTCGATTGCGTGCCTTGCAATTGGTGGCGCCGCATTGTGGCGGATTTACTCGATGACCCCCGACCAAGAGGGGGCTGTTTCCCTTAAGCTGCTGGCCGATGTGCTCCACGTGGTGGAGGAGAACTACGTGGAGAAGGTGGACCGGAAAAAGCTCCTGGAGGGGGCCGTGAACGGGATGCTCGCCGCACTCGACCCCCACAGCGCCTACCTCCCCCCCGAGCCCTTCACCGAGATGAAGATGGAGATCGCTGGCTCCTTCGGCGGCCTCGGTATCGAGATTTCCCTGAAGGAGGGGCGGCTTACGGTTGTCTCCCCCATTGAGGACACCCCTGCCTGGCGGGCCGGCATCAAGGCGGGCGACCACATCTGGAAGATCGACGGCACTCCCACCCGTGACCTCACCATCGTCCAGGCGGTGAAGAAGATGCGCGGCGAACGGGGGACGAAGGTGACCCTCACCATCCTGCGCAATGGCGAGACGGAGCCCCGGGTATTCCCTCTCGTTCGGGACATCATCCGGACCAGGAGCCTCAAGTCCCGGACCCTGGAAGCGGGTTACGGCTATGTGCGGATCAGCCATTTCCAGGAACGGACCGGCGAGGATTTCGCCAATGCCCTGCGTAACCTGCGGGCCGGGAACGGTGGCACCCTCAAGGGGCTCGTGCTCGACCTGCGAAACAATCCCGGCGGGCTCCTGGAGGTGGCGGTGGCTGTGGCCGGCCGCTTCGTGGGTGAGCGGCTTGACAATGGCCTCATTGTCTACACCGAGGGGCGCGAGGCGTTAGCCAGGCGGCGCTTCAACGCCTCCATCGGCGAAAAGGAGCCCCGCTACCCCATCGTGGTGCTGATCAACAGCGGCAGCGCCAGTGCCTCGGAGATCGTGGCCGGGGCGCTCCAGGACCATGGCCGGGCTGTCATCATGGGAACACCCAGTTTCGGCAAGGGGTCGGTGCAGACTGTGGTCCCCATGAAGGACGGTGCCGGGCTCAAGCTCACCACGGCCCTCTACTACACCCCCAAGGGGCGCTCCATCCAGGCCAAGGGAATCATACCCGATGTCATCGTGGAGAATGGCGAATTGAAGACCGTGGCCGAGGACAAGCGGGAGGACTTCCACGAGCGGGATCTGGACAACCACCTGGGAAACGGGAAGGAAAAGCCGGCTCCGGAGAAGGGCGCAACTGAGGAGAAAGAGAACAGCGAAAAAAAGGCAAGGCCTGCGCAGCACGCAATGCCCGGGTTCGAGGGGGATGTGAAGAAGGATTTCCAGCTTGTCCGTGCGTTGGACCTCCTGAAGAGCTGGGAGGTGCTGCAGAAAATGGAGGGGGAGACGAAGTAGTCCGCCCGGTCTGTCCCGGGGGCTATGGTTCCGGCCCGAGCGAGAAGTAAAAAGTGGCCCCCTTCCCAATTTCTCCCTCTCCCCAGATGGTTCCTCCATGTCGCTGGATGATGCGCTGCACCGTGGCAAGACCGATTCCGGTTCCTTCGAATTCTAATTTGGTGTGCAACCGCTGAAAGGTGCCGAAAAGGCGGTGAGCCTCGGCCATGTCGAAGCCGGCACCGTTGTCGCGGACGAAGTAGACCTGCTTTCCCGCCGCTTCCATGACGCCGAACTCGATCTCGGCGCTCTCCTTCCTGCCCGTGTACTTCCAGGCGTTGCCCAACAGATTCACCAGTACCAGGTGCAGCAGCCTCGAGTCCCCATTACCGATAATTCCCTCGCCGATTTTGAAATCGACCCGACGCTGCTTATCCTTTGTTTGCAGTTCCGCTGCAATGATTCGTGCGATAGCGCTGAGATTCACTTCCTGGCGTTTCAGTTCCTGGTGATTCAGCCGGGAAAATTCCATCAGGTCGCCAATCAGATCGTTCATCCGGTGGGTTGCCTGAAATATCTCCTGGATGTAATCCACGCAATTAAGGTCAAGGGTATCGGCGTGGAGTTCCAGCAGTACCTGGCAGTAACCGCTGATGTTTGTCAGGGGGGATCGGAGGTCGTGGGATACCGTGTAGTTGAATGCCTCCAGTTCACGGTTTGCGGTTTCGAGCTGTTTGTTGAGACTGTTCAGCTCGTTTTGTGCTCTGATCAGCTCGTTGTTCTTCTGGATGGCGGTTTCGTAGGTACAGAGAAGGAGGTCGAGGATCTGCCGGCGGTCTGCGGTTATGCAATAGCGCTCTCCGGCAAAGTGGATTTCCAGCCCCGACCGCGCTTCAACCTGGCATGGATTACGGTTTTCCAGCAGGTGTCTGACGCGGGAGAGGAGGTGCTCCTCGTTGCAGGGCTTCGTGATGAAGTTGTCTGCCCCGCATTCGAGCCCCCTGATGACATCATGGGGGTCTGAAAGGGAGGTCAACAGAATGACGGGTATGTCTCTGCAATCTTCCCGCTCCTTGATTCTGCGGCACAGCTCGTAGCCGTCAAGCCCCG
The DNA here is from genome assembly GCF_030834625.1 of Geobacter sp. Classification (NCBI taxonomy): domain Bacteria; kingdom Pseudomonadati; phylum Thermodesulfobacteriota; class Desulfuromonadia; order Geobacterales; family Geobacteraceae; genus Geobacter; species Geobacter sp. The sequence continues at coordinate 24,020 of NZ_JAUQXO010000027.1, read as the reverse complement.
GCATGATGATATCGCTGATGATAAGTGAAGGTTTTTGCCCGGGGATAAGGGCCAGGGCCTCTTTGCCGTTGCCGGCCGAGATCACACGGTAGCCGTTCGTTTCCAGGATGTGGCGCAGCTGCGCGGACTGGGTGGGGCTGTCTTCGATGATGAGGATGTCCCCGGTGCTTTTTCCCGCGGTTGGTTCCATGGTCACTTCTCCATAGCCAGGTTGGTAAGGGCGGTCACGATCCGATCCGGTGGGAGTGTGTGGGTCGCTGCCTCAAGTTTCAGGGCCTCGCCCGGCATCCCGTGAATGACGGAGCTTTCCCGGTCCTGCACGATGGTGACGGCTCCTGCCTCCTTCAGACGCTTCAGTTCCCTGGCGCCGTCGCTTCCCATGCCGGTGAGGAGAACGCCGACCGCCTGTGCGCCAAAAGCCTGCGTCACAGACCGGAAGAGGGCGGAAACGGAGGGACGGAGGCCGTTTTCAGGGGGAGTGCCCTTCAGCTCGATGGTGGTGCCGTCATCTGTCACGAGCATGTGGAATCCGTCCGGCGCCACGTAGGCGTGACCGGGGAGGAGCCGCTCGCCGTTGCCGGCGATATGCACCGGCAGGGCTGAAGTGAGGCTGAGCCACTCCGCAAATCCCTTGATGAAGCCCATGGCCATGTGCTGGACGATGAGGATCGGCACCGGGAAATCCCCACTCAGCCCCGCAAGAATGGTCTGGATGACCAGGGGGCCGCCGGTTGAGGCGCCGATGGCCACCGCTTTGGGGCGCACCGGAACCATCGCCTGCCGTGGCGAGGGGGGGAAGGAACCCGGCTTGTCGCGCTGCGGCCACCGCTTCACAACCCTGACTTCAGCCATCAGCTTCACGGTCTGAACGAATGACCTGGCTTCCCGCTCGTGGTCCGGATGACCGGGCCCCTGGGGGCGCGGCAGGGCGGTAACGGCTCCCGCCTCCAGGGCGCGGAAGGTCGAAGCGACTTCTTCGGCATCCAGGTCCCCGCTCACGACGACGATGGGGACCGGGTGGGTCTCCATGATCCGGCGGGTGGCGATAAGGCCGTTCATCCGCGGCATGTAGATGTCCATGGTTATGACGTCGGGGTTCAGCCTCTCCACCGCCCCGACTGCCTCATCACCGTCCCCGGCGGTGCCGATCACCTCAATCCCCGGGTCGGCGGCGAGAAGTTCCTGAAGAAACATCCGCACGCTCGCCGAATCGTCCACAATCAAAACTTTCACCATCTCAACCCGTTACCCCCCAACTCAAATCAGCCTCCGTATTGCATCCAGCAGATTGCTCTGGTCGAAACTGCTCTTCACGATATAGGCGTTTGCCCCGGCATCGACCCCCCGCTCCCGGTCTTCGCGGGAATCGAGGGAGGTCACCAGCACCACCGGCAGGTCGGCCAGCTGCCGGGATGCGCGGATTCTGCCGGTCAGCTCGAAACCGTTCATGCGCGGCATGTCCACGTCGGAGACCACCAGGTCGAAGTCCTCGGTGCCGAGCAGCGTCAGGGCGTCGACGCCGTCCACGGCGGTTCTAACCCCATAGCCGGCCGATTCCAGGATATTTTTCAGAAGCGTCCGGGCGGTGATGGAATCCTCCACGACCAGGACCGACCGGGGGGCCGATTGCTCCGCAGGCGCTGCGTAGCCGAAGACGGTGCCCGCGGCGGCGACCCTGACCGCCGATTTCACCAGGTCGCGGCTGTTCAGGATCGGCACCACCTTGCCACTCCCCAGAACTGTAGCACCGGCAATGTTGCGCACGCGGCGAAGCTGCGTCCCGAGCCCCTTGACCATCACCTCCTGCTCGCCGACGATCTGGTCCACGCCGAAGGCGATCCCCCCCTGCTCGGTGGGGAGGACGAAGAAGGAGAGCTGGTCTCCGTCTTCATCGGTCCTTTCCGTGCGCGGAAGCTCCAGGACGTCGCCCAGCAGGATGTAGGAGAGTGTCCGGCCGTCCAGTTCGATGGTCTCCCGGTTTTCCACGGTGGCGATGGCGGCTCTTCCTTTCCGTGCCACGCGCTCCATGTCGGTGGTCGGCACCACGAAGAGGTGTCCGGCCGCCTGGACCAGCACACCTCTGAAGGTGGAGAGGGTCAGGGGGAGGGTGATACGGAAGGTGGTCCCGCGCCCCGCTTCGGTTTCCACGGCAATGGTTCCTCCAAGCCGTTCCACCTTCTCCCGCACGATGGCGAGGCCGAGCCCCCTCCCCGAGATGTCGTCAATGATGGGGCTCGTGGATATTCCCGAGGCGAAGATAAGGGAGAGGGGATCCTGTCCGTCCGCCTGTTCAGCCCCTTCCAGAGAGACGAGGCCCAGCTTCACGGCCGCCTCCTGCAGACGGATGACGTCGATGCCGGCCCCGTCGTCGGCGATGACGACCTCCACCCGGTTGCTCTCCGCCAGGGTGACGGTGACGCTAACCCTCCCGCGGCGGGGCTTGCCCTGCCGCTCCCGTTCGGCGGGCCGTTCAATGCCGTGGTCGACGCAGTTGCGCACCAGGTGAACGAGGGGGTCCTTTAGCTCCTCCAGGACCCGCCGGTCGATCTCGATGGCTTCTCCCTCCATGACCAGCTCAACCTCCTTGCCCCGGTCCCGGGAAAGGTCGCGGACGAGCTTCGGAATGAGCGATAGCAGCGACGAGAAGGGAAGCATCAGCGCCCCCCGCACATCTCCCAGGAGGCTCTCCACCATGTCCCCCAGGTGCAGGAGGTCGTGCTCCGCCCCCTTGACCAGCCGGGCCAGCCGGTATCTTGCCACCTTGACCACCGCGTGATTCCAGTCAAGAAACTCCACGAGTTTTTTGATGTGCGGATCGTTTCCTCCCGAAGGGAATTCACTGTTCGCTCCGGTTTTAAGCTCCCTGCGCACGGGCCGCAGTGCCGGCAGCAGCTTTTTCCACTCCTTTTCCCAGAGGGTCAGCTCCCGGAGTTCATCCCGCAGCTCCTCTACCCGTTGGGCTGCGGCCAGCTTTGCCGTCAGCATCCCTTCGGTCTGGTGGAGAAGGGTGTCGAGCTTCTCGGTGGATATTCTCACGGTCTGCGGCGTTGTCGCTTTCCCGGCGTGGGAAGGTTCCTCCTGCTCCGGGGGGGGAGCGGGTTTGGGAGGGAGAAGGGTGCCCCGCTGTGCCTGGTGCAGGCGGAAAACCAGATTCTTGAGACGCTCCTTTTCCGCGGTGGAGAGGCCGGTTTCGAGGGAAGAGAGAAGCACCCCTATCGTGTCGACCGCCGTGTGGATCAGGTCGAACAGTTCCGGCACCGGCGTGATCGACCGGTGTTTCAGGGCCGAGAAGAGACTCTCCAGAGCATGGCTCACCGCCTCGATGGACGCCGCATTGACTGAACGGGCGGCCCCCTTCAGGCTGTGGGTTTCCCTGAAAAGCGCCTCGACCAGTTCCAGTTCCCTCTCGGGGGATGTGCTCTGCTCCAGCTCTACAAGGCCGGCGGAGACGGCGTCGAGGCGCTCCTTTGTCTCGGCCGTGAAGGTTGCCAGGAGCTTATTCAGAAAGTCTTTATCCATGGGTGTTCCATGTAGGGGCGATCCTTGTGATCGCCCAAGGAGCGGGCGAATACAAGATTCGCCCCTACGGTATCCGTTACAGTCTGAACTGCTCCACCAGCCGCTTCAGCTTCTGGCCCAGTTCGTGAAGATTCTGGGCGGAGCTCTCGGACTGTTTCGTGCTGGTGACGCTCAGGGTGCTCGCCTCGCTGATGTTCTCCATGGCCAGGGCCACCTGGTCCATGCCGATCATCTGCTGCTGGCTGGTGGCGGTGATCTGGGCCGAGGCGTTGGCCGATTCGGCGATGCTTTCCGTCAGGAGCCGGATCGCTTCACCCGCCTCCGCCGCCTGCTTCTCGCCGGCTTCCACGGCCTTGCTCCCCTGCTCCGTCGCCATCACCGCCGCGTTGGTCCCCTTCTGGATATCGTTCAGCAGTGCCCGCACCTGGGCGGTCGCCTGCTTCGACTGGTCGGCCAGACTCTTGACTTCATGGGCCACCACGGCGAACCCCTTGCCGTGTTCGCCCGCCTTCGCCGCCTCGATGGAGGCGTTGACGGCCAGGAGATTCGATTGCTCGGCCATGTCGTTGACCGTGGCGATGATCTCGCCGATGGCGTGGCTCTGCTCGCTGAGGTTCACGATGCTCTCCGCGATGGTCGCCATCTGCTCCCGGATGCGGTTCATCCCCTCGACGGAGTCCTCCACCGCTTTTCTTCCTCCCTGGGATACCTGCAGCGACCGCTGGGCTGTTTCGGCCACATTCCGGGCTTTCTGGGCGGCCAGTTGCGTCGTCTGCTTCACCTCTTCGACGGTGGCGGTCGTTTCGTTCAGGGCACTCGCCGTCTCGGCGGCGCTGGAGGCAACCTGGGTGGTGGAGGCCAGGATCTCTCCCGCCGAGGCCGCAAGGACGTTTACCCCTTCTTGGATATCCATGGTCTGCCGACGGAGATTTTCCACCATCCTGCCGAACGTCTGGAGGAGGAGGTTCACCTCGTCCTGGCCTCTGGAGGGGGGAACCGTCACGGTCAGGTCGCCGTCGGCCACCCGCGCCGCCACTCCCATTGCCGTGTCGAGGGGACGGATGATGCTGCGGGTAAGGGTAACGGCAACCAGAACGATGATGCCGGCGGCAGCGACGATAGCGAGGGTGGTAAGGATAAGCGACATCCTGGCCGTATTCTGTGCGCCTTGGAAAAACTCGGCCGCCTTGCGGTCGGCAAAGGTGAGGATGTCACTCGACTCCTTGTCCAGAGCGGTGAAGAGCTTCGCATCGACGCCGGTGAGCATTTCCTTTGCCTTCCCCTTCTGGTTGGCGACCACCAGGGCGATAACCCGGTCGCGGAGCGGCTTCCACTCTTCATAGGCCTTGATGACGTCGTCCACGTCGCCCTGCTTTCCGAGAAAACGCTCCCTGACCATCCCCATGTTCTTCATGAACTCTTTTTCCGACTCGTTGACCGTCTGCAGGTCGGCGCTGATTGTCACGTTGTCCGGCGCAGTTACCATCCTGTTCAGGGAGCGGTTCATCTGCATCAGGTTGAGATAGGCGTCGCGGATCGACTTCCTGACGGTGAAAGGGTGTTCGTACAGATCGTTGGTGAGGTCCGCCAGGAGGTTCATCCGGTTCAGGGAATATCCCCCGACTCCCACCAGGAGCGCCAAGACGATCGCGAAACTCACAAGCAGCCGTGTCCGGATTCGCATGTCCATGATCATGTTCCCGTTCTTCCTTTCTCTTTGCGCGTAGATTTATTGATTCAATACGGTATGGTCTGTCACTCTTCGTCGTCCACGATGATGCGCCTGTCGTTGAGGATCCTGTTCCCGTCCAGGATTACGGTCCGCTCTCCGGTGATTCCCTTCAGGTACTCGTCCCGGATGCCGGTGAGGGTGGGGAGGGAGGGCTGGATCGCGTCGCCGGGGATCAGCCGCACGCCGAGGATTTCGTCCGCCAGGATGCCGAAGGTCATTTCATCGTCATGCACGATGACCACCTTGTTGAGGTCCGTCAACCCCTTTTCCGGAAGGTCGAAAAATTTCTTCAGGTCGATGACGGAAACGATCTCCCCCCGCACGTTGATGAGGCCGAGGACGAAGGTTGGCGTGCAGGGGAGGGGGGTGAGATCCTTCAACGGGCAGGTTTCCCGCACCCAGGACATCTCGATGCCGTACCGTTCGTAGGCCAGGAGAAATTCCAGGATTTCGAGGTGTCCTTCGGCTGTCTCCTCGTGGAGGGAGTCTTGGGCAAGGGCGGCCGCCCGTGCCTTCAGGATACGTTTCTCCTCCTCGGGAGTGACTTCCTGGCTGAGGGCCTCGCGGGCCGCTTCAAGCCGCCGGTGGATTTCGTCCCAGTCGAGGCCTTTCGCCGACGGTGCGGAAGGGGTTTTTGTCATGGTGCGGTCCTCACTTCATGATCATTACGGTCTGCGGGCAGCCGCCCGAGTCGACCCGATGATCTCGGCAAGCCTGCCGGCGGTCATTCCGTCGCCGCCCGGCACCGGATCATCGTCACGGTATGCACGCAGGAACTCCAGAGCATTGTCGAAATGTTTGTCCGATTCCTTTTTCTTTCCCTGCCCCAGGGTGAGATTTCCCAGGGTGAAGTGGGCGAGCACGAACGCATGGTCGAGATAAATCGCCCGCTTCAGCGATGCCACCGCGTCGTCGATGGCCCCCTGCTCCTGGAAGATGGTTGCACGGAGGTAGTGGATCTCCGCATTGAGCTTGTCGGCGGCGATTGCCTCCCCGGACCACCGGAGCGCATCCTCCAGGTTGCCCAGATCGGCGCAGAGCTGCGCCAGGAGGGAGGCAGCCTTTCCGAACATGGGGAGAGGGACACCCGTCGACTGCGCCGCAGAGAGGAAACCGCACAGCTTTTCCGCCGCCAGTCCATAGTCTCCCTGCCGGTGGAGTGCCAGCGCCTCTTCATACGCCGATGGCTCCGCCTGGGGGGGCGGAGCCATCTCCTTCCCGGTTTCCGACGGGAGAGGCTCCCGGGAGATGGGAGGAAAAACCGATGACGGCAGCTCCGGTTGGTGAAGCCGGGCCTCCTCAAACGAGAGCGGACATGAAAACGCGGCGGCCCGTTTCCCGGTGCCGTCCTTCCGGTAGAAGACCGCTCCCGGGAACGTGACCGTGTCAAAGTGTGCAAAGATTGCGGACGATGTCTCGCAGGGGCTGACAAGCAGCCAGCCGCCATCGAGGAGGGACCGGTGGAAATTCCCGGTGACCTTGCTTGCCTGTTCCGTTCCGAAATACATCAGCACGTTGCGGCAGAGGATGATGTCCATCGCATTGGTGTTGTTCACGAGGGACGGAAACGTGTCCTCCACCAGGTTAAGATTGGCGAAGGTCACCATTTTCCTGATGCCGTAGGGGACTTCGAGGCGCCCATCGCCGCAGCGGGAGAAATACCGTTCTTTCATCCAGTCCGGCACGCCCCGGAACGACCAGTCGCTGTAGATGCCCGCTGCCGCCTTGCCGAGGGCACGGGGATTGATGTCGGTGGCAAGGATGGTGACATTCCACTCCTCCAGATCGGGGATCATCTTCTTGAGCAGGATCGCGATGGAATACGGTTCCTCGCCCGATGAGCAGCCGGCGCTCCAGATCCGCAGCCGCTGCTCCTTTCCCCGGCGGGAGCTGATCAGTTCCGGGAGGATGCGGGATTCAAGGGCGTCAAACCCCCCCCTTTCGCGGAAGAAATAGGTTTCGCCGATGGTCAGGTGGCTGGCCAGAACCTCGATCTCGGCCCGCGACACCCGCGACGATAGCAGCCATTGGACACACGCTTTAGCATTCTTGAAACCGAAGTCGCGGGCTGCGTGGATCGTTCTGCGTTCGAGGTCGTGCCAGCGCTTTTCCGGAAAATGGAGGCCGAGCTGGCAGGAAACGAATTCACTGAGCCGTGACAGAAGGTGATCGGAAATATGGTGGGTCATCGCTCTGCCTGCGAGCAGCCCGGTAAGAAAGGATCAGGCATGGTTCTCCTGCTCGATGGCCGCTTCCAGCGCCTGTTCTTCCTCCAGGGAGAGAAAACCGTCGAGATCGTGGATGAAGACCATCCCGTCCTCAAGTTTCACTACTCCACCCACATGCTCCATGCCGGGAAGGATCGCATCCGGAGGGATGATCTCTCCTGCCGGCCGTTCGATGACGTCATTTGCCCCGTCCACCACAAGGGCCACGGTCCGTTTCGCCGTTCGGGCAATGATCAGGTGGTCGCTCAGCCCTGTTCGCCGCTCCGCAAGGCCGAAGCGGCGGCGGATATCGAGGACCGGCACAATATTTCCAATCACGGTGATGACGCCGAGGACGATCTCAGGCGCTTTCGGCAAGGGGGTGATCTCGACCATGCGGACGGTCCGGTCGACGGCTGAAAGATGAAGCGCATAGCGCTGATTGTCGAGGGTGAAGACAACGAGGTGACAGGATTCGCTCACGGAACGCTCGCCTTAAGGTGGTGACAGCTTTGGGGCTGCTGGAGTCTATCAGCGGAAAGGAAGACGAGTTTTGTGGTGCCTTCGCTGCGGCCCATGCAAAACGAGCGAAATCATAGCAGAAATGCATCCGTAAGACAAGGCATTGGAGGGCGAAGCGGGGAAATGCTCTGCTCGCATGTGATGCGGCAAAGAGGGAAGGGGCTTATGGCGAGACAAAACCGGTTACGACTCCGTGGCGGGCGGGGGAAAATCGAGTGAATCTTTCGGAAGATATGACCGGCTTTCATTCGCGGCGCGGAACGAATCCCGCAGTTCCCTGAGTTTTGCAATCTGTCGGTCGAGCTCCGTAAAGCCCGGCATGGTGATGCGTTTGAGCATGACAATGTGCCTCCTTCAGTGAGTGGATACGGCGTGTTAAGTGTAGGATGCTTGTGTTAACGAAGGGTTACGGTGGGGTGAAAGGTGGGTAGGAAAGAGAGAGGAACGCACGGAGGGCGACAACTGTCGCCCTCCGTCAAATGGGACACTCCCTAAAGACGTGCCGCAATCTGTCGGGCAGCTCCCCTTCCGTGGGCTTTGATCTCCTCGTCGAGCATTTCATCGGTGCCGAAGAGTTTTCGGTCGAAGTCGTAGAGCTGGTCGACATTAATCACCTCCGGCTCGAGACCTTCGATCACCCCGCCCATCATGCGGGAAGCACAGTTGATGTAGCACCCTTCAAGGGAGATCAACCTCGGGGCGTTCCGCACGAGTTGTCTCTGGCTCGTTTCCTTGGTGAAAGCGGCTCCCAGGCAGATACGCACCGTCTTTTCCGGCGCCAGCGAGTAGCAGAGCTCATTGGCTGCCTGCCGTGCCACCTCTCCGCGCAGGCAGGCCCCGTCGCAGCTCAGGACCACCACCGGCTTGGTTTGGTGCTTTTCTGCGTATTGGTCGCACAAGGCACAGTATTTGTCGGTCTTTTCCAGCCGCACGATTTCATAGCCTGAGTCGCTCTTCGTTTGCGTTTCGCTGGTCGTTCCGCAGCAGGTTTTTGTTGTCATGGCCTGTCCTTTCCTGGAGCAGATCATTGTAATCGAGTTTTTTCTTCATCTCGTCGTACGTTTTTTCATCGATATCCCCGAGGGCAAACCGTTTTTTCAGGATTTCCCGGGCCGAGTCCCTCGATGACCAACGGAACCTGCTCCCTTCCGGGGGGATTCGCCACCCCGTCCACGCGGTCATGCAGGAGCATCCCCGCATCGTGAAAAAGCAGCCGATGAACATGGCGACAGCAACTAGCACGAAAACCCACCAGAAACTCACTCCCCAGTGTTCCCATCCGAACATCACGCCTCACCTCCTTTCCGAAACTATAGACGGGGGATGGGAGGGGAAAGATACACCTTCGGATCACTTTTTTTGTCGATGGTGAAATACTGAAGGATTAAAGAGGGGGTAAGGGTATAGCGCGGCGTGTGATGGGGGGCCGGTCAAAGGAAATGGAAAGGTTCGCTAGCGACGTCTGAAAAGATACGTGCAGCCTTCTCACTCGCTATGCGAGCATTCCTTCCGGGTGCAGGCAAACTCGCTTCGTTCGTCGAGATAAAAGTTGCAGTGATTTTCCAGTTCCTGCTTCAGCCTTGCCCTGGCGCGGTGCAACCTGATCTTGACTATATCGAGGGTAACATCCAGGATTTCGGCGATGTCGCGGTTGTTGAAACCTTCGAGTTCGCTCAAGACGATGACCGTTCGATACGATTCGGGGAGTCTGTTTACGATGTCGCGGATGCATGCTGCCATCTCTCCACGGATGAGATGTTGCTCAACGGTGGGTGAACTGTCCGGAATAGTGTTCGTATCATCCTCTCCCTTTTCCGGGATAACCTGCGACAGATTCTCGTCAGTGGAGGTGGGTAACGAAGAGGTGCGAAGACTGTCCTTGGCAGCATTGGTTGCAATGCGGTAAATCCAGGTGGAGAGCGACGATTCACCCCGGAAATTCATCAGTCCTTGATTTACCTTGAAGAAGACGGACTGAGTCAGGTCTTCCGCCTCATGTTCCCCTACCAACCGGGCCAGATAACGGAGGATTTTCGGTTGGAAGGTTTTGTAAGCTTCCTCAAAAATCGCTTCATTGTTGCCCATAAGCTTTTCTCCGAGCGATAGCGTGTGGTGACTTTTCCCCATGGAATCCTGGAGCGGCTCATTCTGATGGTCAGGTAAATAATAACCCAAGGGAGGGTAAAAAAAAGGGGCGCCTGACGCGCCCTCGGGATGTTCTATGCTATTTCGCCGCTGGGCGGCGCCGTGTGCCGGATGTCCTTCCCCTTAACCATGAAGATCACCATCTCGGCCACGTTGGTGGCGTGGTCCGCGATCCGCTCCATATACTTGGAGATGTAGAGCAGCTTCAGGGCCCGGCTGATGCTTGAGGGGTCCTCCATCATAAAGGTGAGGAGCTCCCGCTGGATCTGGTCATTAAGGCCGTCCACGAAGGCGTCCTCCTTGCAGACCGTGATGGCCAGTTCGGCGTCGCCCCGCACAAAGGCGTCGAGGGCTTCTTTCACCATGGTCCCTGCCGCCGCGGCCATGCGGGGGAGGTCGATGTAAGGCTTCAGGGGGGGCTCATTGTTCAGTTCCACGACCCGCTTGGCCACGCTGGTGCACTGGTCGCCGATCCGCTCGAGATCCGTGACGATCTTCAGGGCCAGGGTGATAAAGCGCAGATCCCGGGCCGCCGGCTGCCGCCGGGCCAGCACCTGGAGGCACTTCTCGTCGATCTCCAGTTCCAGGTGGTTTACCTGATGGTCCAGGGCGATGAGGCGCCGGGCCAGGTCGGAATCGCGCTCCACCAGTGACTTCATGGCGTCGGCGATCATCTGCTCCACCTTGCCCCCCATTTCCAGGAGGAGGCTCCGGATCTCGTTCAGCTCTGCGTCGTACTGCTTGAATATATGCTCTCGTTCCATACTTCTCCCCGTTATCGAATTCATTTCAGCACATTCCACCCTACCCGAACCGCCCCGTGATGTAATCCTCGGTCTGCTGCTTGTCCGGGTTGGTGAAGATTTTTTTCGTGTCATTGTATTCCACCACCTCTCCCATGTAAAGGAACGCGGTGTAGTCCGACACCCGGGCCGCCTGCTGCATGTTGTGGGTGACGATGAGGATGGTGAACCGGTCCTTCAACTCGTCCATCAGTTCCTCGATGCTGGCGGTGGCGATGGGGTCCAGGGCCGAGGTGGGCTCGTCGAAGAGCATGATCTCCGGGTCGATGGCCAGGGCCCGGGCGATGCAGAGCCGCTGCTGCTGCCCGCCGGAGAGGTTGAAGGCCAGGTCGTGGAGGCGGTCCTTCACCTCGTTCCAGAGGGCGGCGTTCTGGAGGGCCACTTCCACCTTCTCTTCGAGGATGCTCCGCTTGTTGATCCCCCGCACCCGCAGGCCGTAGGCCACGTTCTCGTAGATGGACTTGGGGAACGGGTTCGGCTTCTGGAAGACCATGCTGATCCGCATCCGCACCTCAATGGGGTCCACCTTGGGGGAGAGGATGTTCACGTTGTCCGGGTTGAGGGTAATCTCCCCCTCGTAGCGGTTGCCCGGGTAGAGGTCGTGCATCCGGTTGAAGCAGCGCAGGAACGTGGACTTGCCGCACCCGGAGGGGCCGATGAGGGCGGTGATTTTCTTCTCATGGACCGGGAGGCTGATACCCTTCAGGGCCTTGAAATCGCCGTAGTAGAAGTTGAGATCCTTCGCCTCGGCCTTGAGCGTAGACTGAACGGAAGCTGACATTATTCACGTACTCCTTTTACCACTTGATCTTCTTGCGGATCGAATAACGGAGGTAGATGGCTATGGCGTTCATGGCCAGGGTCATGGCCAGGAGCACCACGCCGGCCGCCGCCGCGTTGAGTTGAAATTCCTCCTCGGGGCGCGAGGTCCAGTTGAACATCTGGATCGGCATGACCGTGAAGGGGTCCATGAGCCACTTGGCGTTCACGAAGGGGAACTCGGGGGTGATCGGCGAGTTGGGGAGGAAGGCGATGAAAGTGAGGGCCCCGATGGTGATGATGGGGGCAGTCTCGCCGATGGCCCGCGACAGCCCCATGATGACGCCGGTCATGATCCCTGCCAGGGAGTAGGGGAGGACGTGGTCCGACACCATCTGCCAGCGGGTGGCGCCCAGGGCGTAGGCCGCCTCGCGGATGCTGCCGGGGACAGCCCGGAGCGACTCCCGGGTGGCCACGATCACCACCGGCAGGATCAGGAGCGCCAGGGTGAGCCCCGCCGAGAGGATGCTCTGGCCAAGGTCCAGGGTGTAGACGAAGAGCCCCAGGGCCAGGAGTCCGTAGACGATGGATGGCACCCCGGCCAGGTTGGTGACGTTGATCTCGATGATGGCGGTCATCCAGTTCTTCGGTGCGTACTCCTCAAGGTAGATGGCCGCGGCCACCCCCAGGGGGACGGCGGCGCAGGCGGTCACGAGCATGACCAGCACCGAGCCGACCCAGGCCGAGAGGATCCCCGCCTCCTCCGCCATCCGGGAGGGGAACGAGGTGAAGAACCCGGTGGTGAGGCGCGGCGCGCCGGTCTTCACTAGGTCGGCGAAGAGGGCAAGGAGCACCAGAATCCCCGCCATGAGGCAGATCATCCCCACGATGGCGAAGGCGTAGTCCCAGAACTTGTGGCGGGCGATGAGCCGCCGGATCTCGCTAACGCTCTGCTGCATCAGTACACCTCCCTGAACCGCTTCTTGAGCCAGTAGCCGACGATGTTGAAGATCAGGGTGATCAGCATGAGGGTGAGCCCCGCGGCGAAGATGGACTGGTAGCCGACGCTGCCGTGGGGGAGGTCGCCCAGGGCCACCTGCACGATGAAGGCGCTGATGGTGGCGGCCGACTCGGTGGCCTTCCAGGTGAGGTTCGGCTGCATCCCGGCGGCGATGGCCACGATCATGGTCTCGCCCACGGCCCGGGAGATGCCGAGGGTGAATGCGGCGGCGATGCCCGAGAAGGCGCTCGGCACCACCACCCGCACCGCGGTCTGGAAGCGGGTCGCCCCCATGGCGTAGGACCCTTCGCGCAGGTGCATCGGCACCGCCCGCATGGCGTCCTCGCTCACGGAGCTCACGTAGGGGATGATCATGATCCCCATCACAAGGCCGGCGGAGAGCATGTTGAAGCCGGGGAGGTCCGGGTAGATCTTCTGCAGGAGCGGAGTCACCACCACCAGGGCGAAGTAGCCGAAGACCACCGTCGGCACGGCCCCCAGCAACTCCAGGAACGGCTTCACTATCTCCCTGACCCGGTGGGGGGCGAACTCGCTGAGATAAATGGCGATGATCGTCCCCATGGGGATGGCGACGGTGAGGGCCACTCCCGTCGTCACCAGGGTCCCCGACACCAGCGGCATGATGCCGTAGCGGGCGTCATCGAACAGGGGGGTCCACTCGGTGTCGGTCAGGAAGTTCAGTACCGTCGTGTGCTGGAAGAAGGGGATCGACTCGTAGACCAGGATGAAGACGATGGCGAAGGTGGTGGCCACCGACGACAGGGCCGCCAGGAAGAGGAGGGTCTCGATGACCCGCTCCTTGATGATGCGCCCCTGCTTGTGGGAAAGACGGCTGTTTGTTTCGCTCACGGTCGGGCACTCCATGATGCCGAGGGTTGTGTCGTTCGTTGTGCGGTTCATGCGGTTCGTATCCATGATTGGTTGTGTACATGGCGCCGTAACGGGATCTTTGCGTCGTTGTCACGGTTTGTTCGGCGCAAAAAGGGGAGAGGCGCGTTGGCGCCCCTCCCGGGGAGTTCAGTCATGGGATGGATCAGTGCTTCCCTTCACGCTGGAGGAGTTCCTCCACCGATACGCCCACCTCGGGCTCGCCGCCGAAGCCGGTGCCGGTCTTCTTCTTGGCGAAGTTGGTCTTGGCGAGGGAATAGGCCTTGTCGGGGAGCGGCACGTACTTCACGGCCTTGGTCAGCTTCGGGGCCTGGTTCAGGTAGAAATCCACGAATTCCTTGACCTCGGGCTTGGCCACCGAACTGGCGTTCACGTAGATGAAGACGGGGCGGGCCAGGGGCTGGTAGGTGCCGTTCTTTACCGTCTCCAGGGAGGGGAGCACCGGCTTCTTGCCGGCCTTCTCCACGATGGGTACCGCCTTCAGCTTCTTGCTGTTTTCCACATAGTAGGCGAAGCCGAAGTAGCCCAAGGCCCCCTTGTCGCGGGAAACCCCCTGGACGAGCACGTTGTCGTCCTCGCTGGCGGTGTAGTCGCCGCGGCTCGACTTGGCCTTCCCCACAACCGCCTCGGTGAAGTAGTCGAAGGTCCCCGAGTCGGCGCCCGGTCCGAAGAGCTTGATGGGGGTGTTGGGCCATGCGGGGTTAACCTGGTTCCAGGTCTTGATCTTCCCCTGGGCGGCCGGCTCCCAGATCTTCTTGAGCTCATCCACGGTGATCTGCTTGAGCCAGGTGTTCTGGGGGTTCACCACCACGGTCAGGGCGTCGTAGGCCACCGGCAACTCGATGTACTGGATGCCGGCCTGCTTGCAGGCGTCCATCTCCTTCTTGAGGATCGGGCGGGAAGCTCCGGAGATGTCGGTTTCGCCGCGGCAGAACTTCTTGAAGCCGCCGCCGGTGCCCGAGATGCCGACGGTTACCCTGACGGCACCCTTCTTCGCCTTCTGGAAATCCTCCGCTACCGCCTCGGTGATGGGGTAGACGGTGCTGGAGCCGTCGATCTTGACGATCTTGTCGGCGGCGCCGGCCACGCCGGCCAGAAGCGATACGCCGAGGGCGACCGCGACGACCGGCGAAACTGCGCGTCTGATTCTGCTGCTGAGGGTCATATGTTTCATCTGTTCGATCTCCTCTTGGTTGATGGTGATGGTTGAATGGTAGGCGATGATCGTTACAGCCATGTTACAGCTACGCAAAGATCCTCTTAAGACTCTGAAAACCGACGTGGAAACGAGATCCATCCCGTTGTCACAACTCATCCCTGAGCCGGCGGGGGGAGTAACGCACGGCGATGATCCGCACCGCCGCCAACGACAGGACTAGGGCGATCACCATGGTGACCTTTTCCCAATTCATCTCCCGGTACCAGAAGGCCATCACCTCGGTCAACACGGTGACCAGCACCGTGTCGATGATGTAGGTCACCTTCACCCGCCCCTCAGTAAAGTAGGCAAGGGCCGTACGGAGGACCTCCACGATGGCGAGCACCGTCAGCACATCCACCAGGATGGTCCTGAAGGCTCCGTGGACATCGTGCCCCATGACCAGCCGCAGGTCGTGAAAGGTGCCAATGATCGCCGCCAGGATGGCCAGCAGAATGGCAAAGATAAGAAGGCTCAGGAGCGCCCGGGCCGAGATCTCGAAAAACCGCGTGAGCTTCAGGTCGATGACGTTTTCTTTCCACATGCTCTCTCCTTTTCTCTCGTTTGATGTGAAGACAGGGTAGCCGGCGCGTGTTACAGCGGCGTGAACGCCTGGTGAGGAGTTGGAAACTGTTGGAAATGAAAAGGGGCACCGACGAATCGGTGCCCCTTGAGTGATGGGTGACGGCCTATCTAATCTATGCCTTTTTCAGGGTGAACCAGAATTCCGATCCCTTCCCCGGCTCGCTCTCCACCCCCACGGTGCCACCGTGGAGCTGGATGATATGCTTCACGATCGATAGCCCCAGACCGGTCCCCCCCTCGTCGCGGCTGCGGGCCGTGTCCACCCGGTAGAACCGCTCGAAGATGCGCGGCAGGTCCTTCGGAGGGATGCCGACGCCGGTGTCCTTCACGCCGATCCGCACCATGGCCTCCTCGCCGGCGACGGTGAACGAAATGGAGCCGCTCTCGGGGGTGTACTTGATGGCGTTGTCCAGGAGGTTGACCATCACCTGCTCGAGCCTCCCCGGATCGGCCAGGACTGGCGGCGCTCCGGCCATCCCCGAGCAGTCGATGGCAATTCCCTTCCGGGCCGCCTTCGGCTCCAGGAGCTCCAGGGCGTGCTTCGCCACCTGGTCCGGGCGGACCGTCGTTTTTTCAAGATTCATGCTCCCCGCCTCCAGCTGGGAAAGGGTGAGGAGATCGCCGATCAGGGCGGCGAGCCGTTCCGAATGGCTGAGGATGATTTCGACGAACTTCCGCGCCCGCTCCGGGTCGCTTTCCATGGTGCCGTCGATCAGCGCCTCGGCATACCCCTTGATGACGGTAACCGGCGTTCTCAGTTCGTGGGAAACGTTGGCCACGAAGTCCTGCCGGATGTTCTCCAGCTTGGTCAGGTCGGTGATGTCGTGGAAAACCGCCACGACTCCCTGCAGTTCCCCGCTGTCCACAAGCGGCACCCAGTGGGTCAGGACGTGTTTCTCCTCCCCCAGGACCAGGGTCATCTTCTCGATCCGTTCGTCCCGGGAGGCGACGATGGCCTTGAACGCATCGTTGAGGGCCGGGTGGCGGGCGATCTCGATGATGTGCCTCCCCTCCACGCTCTCTTTCAGGGAGAAGAGGTCGAGAAATGCCGGATTGACCATGGTGATCAGGCCGTTGGCATCGGATACCATGAGCCCTTCGCCCATCCCCCGCAGGATGGTGTCGAGGCGGTTGCGCTCCGCCGAGGTCCGCTCCATCTGCTGCTCTATCCGGGCAGCCATGTCGTTCATGACCCGGGCCAGCTCCCCCACCTCGTCGCGGGTGGGGACCGGTATCCGCCGGCTGAAGTCACCTCTGCCGATCTGTTTGGCCAGGATGGTGATGGTCCGCAGGGACCGGGATGTCACCCGCGAGAGGATGTAGCTCAGAACGAGGGCCACCAGGAGGGAAACCGCCAGGGACGCCGCCAGGAGCGTCCTGATGCTACCCTTTGCCTGCTCAAGGGCGGTGAGGGGAAGGGCGAGCCGGACAACTCCCTCTTCGCCGCCGGCGGTCTTCAGGGGAACCGCCACGTAGAGCATGGGGGTCTTGATGGTTGCCGAGTAGCGGATCGATTCGCCGCTGCCGCTTTTCAGGGCCTGCTGGACCTCGGGCCGGTTCAGGTGATTCTCGAGCCCCTTCAGCTGGTCGGGAGCGATCTCGGAATCTCCCGCCACCTTGCCACTGGCGAGAATGATGGTCACCCGCGCCCGGGCCTCCCGGGAGATTGCGGCAGCCACGGCGGGCGCATCGGCCCGCATCTGGCCGATGTCGCGGCGGGCGATCATCTGGGTGAGCCGGGCCTCGGTGGCGAGGTTCTGCCGGATCTCCGCCGTCAGGTGATGGTTGAGGGTATGGCTCAGGTAGGCGAAGAAGACCCCGCCGATAAAGAGCACGAGAAACAGGTAGGAAGCCATGAGCTTCCACTGGATCGTGAATCTCACGCGTCCTCCATCTTGTAGCCGAAGCCCCGGACGGTCCGGATCAGGTCGCCCCCTCTGCCGAGCTTGGTGCGGAGCCGCGTGATGTGGGTATCCACCGTGCGGGTGTCCCCCACGTAGTTGTACCCCCAGACGTTTTTCAGGAGGAGGTCGCGGCTCTGGACCCGCCCCAGGCGTTCGGCCAGGTTCAGGAGCAGCTTGAATTCGGTGGTGGTGAGGACGATCTCCTCCCCGTCCACGGCCACCGTGTGGCGGTCGGGATCAATGGTGACCGGTCCGATGGTGAGGATCTTTCCCTCGGACCGGTCGGGGAGCGAGCGGCGGAGCACCGCCTTGATCCTCAGGAGCAGCTCCCGGGTGGAGAAGGGCTTTACCACGTAGTCGTCGGCTCCCACCTCGAAACCGACGACCCGGTCGATCTCCTCCCCCTTTGCCGTCAGCATGATGACCGGGACGCGGGCCGTCTTCTCCGATTTTTTCAGGATCTTGCAGACCTCCATCCCCATCATGCCGGGAAGCATCAGGTCCAGGAGGATCAGGTCCGGCGGGTGGCTGCGGGCCGCCTCCAGGCCGCTGGCGCCGTCGAAGGCCGTGATGGTCCGGTATCCCTCCTTTTCCAGATTGAAGGACACGAGTTCCGCCAGGTCTTTTTCGTCTTCGATGATCAGGACAGTTTGCATGGTCTTGGTATCTCCTTGCCGGAGATGGTACGGATGAAATGTTGCAACCGGGTTACAGGTGTGTGAAAAAAGCCGTAAAAACGGCCTTTAAGCGGGCTTTCCACACAAAATGTGGATACCCTTGTGGAAAAAAACGTATACAAAGTGTAAAGGGTCATTAAAACAACCATAAGTAGCAATTTGCATAAAAAATGTGCAGGCAAAGAATGCGGGACAATGCTGAATAATTCAACAATATCAGGTGTTTATTATAACATATTGAAAAGCCGGGCTTACTTTCTGTCAAGCTTTTTTTCCAGAAACGTGTAGCACGGAAATGTTGAGATAACGAAGTAAATAATACTCCGTTCTAATTTCTTGACTTGCCGTCTGTGGCGTGATAATTCATCAAAACTCCATTAAATCAAATGGTTGTGGTTTGTAAGAGGAGAGTTAGACAGAATGAAACAATGGAGGGGTTCCATGGTGCAACATCTTGATTTTACGATAGGCGGGCTGCTCGACCATATCGCTGTAACCTATCCTGACAACGACGCCCTTGTCTATCCTGAGCGGGGCATCCGGTACTCCTATCGCCAGTTCAACGACATCTGCCGTCAGGTGGCCAAGGGTCTGCTGAAGCTTGGCATCAGGAAGGGGGACAATGTCGCCATCTGGGCTTACAATGTCCCCGAGTGGGTGATTCTTCAGTTTGCCACCGCCAAGATCGGCGTAGTGCTGGTGACGGTCAACACCGCTTACAAGTCGGCGGAACTGGAATACCTCCTCAACCAGTCCGACTCCACCACCCTGTTCATGGTCAGGTCCTGGAAGGACACGGACTATGTAGCGACCCTGAACGAGGTGGTGCCGGAGCTTGCAACTGCCCAACCCGGCGCCCTCACTAACCCCAAGCTCCCTTTCCTCAAAAGTGTTGTCTTTATCGGTGAGGATACGCCGGCCGGCATGCTCAATTTCGAGAGGATCGTGGATCTGGGGAAGGAGGTGTCCGACAGCGAGCTGGCCGCCGTTGAGGCTACTCTGGACCGTCACGATGTCATAAACATGCAGTACACCTCCGGCACCACCGGTTTCCCCAAGGGGGTCATGCTGACCCACCACAACCTCGTCAACAACGGCTTCCAGATCGGCGAGTGCATGAAGTTCACCGAGAAGGACCGACTCTGCATCCCGGTCCCTTTCTTCCACTGCTTTGGCTCTGTCCTGGCTGTCATGGCCAGCGTTACCCACGGTACGACCATGGTGCCGGTGGAAATTTTCGATCCCCTCAAGGTGCTGCAGACGGTCGAGGAAGAGCGTTGCACCGCCCTCCATGGTGTTCCCACCATGTTCATCGCCGAGCTGGAGCACCCGGAGTTCAGCACATTCGATCTTTCCACCCTGCGCACCGGCATCATGGCCGGCTCGGTCTGCCCCGTGGAGGTGATGAAGCGGGTCGTCAAAGACATGAACCTGACCGAGATCACCATCGTCTTCGGTCAGACCGAGTCTTCCCCCGGCATTACCCAGAGCCGGACCGATGATCCGCTGGAACTGCGGGTGGCCACGGTGGGTCGTGCGCTCCCCGGCGCAGAAGTGAAGATCGTCGATATCGAAACCGGCACCACGCTGCCGCCGGGGAAGCAGGGTGAGCTCTGTGCCCGGGGCTACATGGTCATGAAGGGGTACTACAAGATGCCGGAGGAGACCGCCAAGGTCATCGACGCCGACGGCTGGCTCCATACCGGCGACCTGGCGGTGATGGACGAAAACGGCTATTGCAAGATCACCGGCCGCATCAAGCAGATGATCATCCGCGGCGGCGAGAATATCTATCCGAAGGAGATCGAGGAGTTCCTCTACACACACCCGAAGATATCCGATGTGCAAATCTATGGCGTACCGGACCGCAAATACGGCGAGCAGGTCATGGCGGCCATCATCCTGAAAAAAGGGGTGGAGATGGACGAGGAGGAGGTCAAGGAGTTCTGTCGGGACAAGATTGCCAACTACAAGATCCCCAAATACGTGAAGTTCGTGGATGGCTATCCCATGACCGCCAGCGGCAAGATCCAGAAGTTCAAGCTGCGGGAAATGGCCATCAAGGAGCTGGGCCTGGAAGGGTCGGGCGATGCCGCCTAGGGGGTGCCGGTCATGAGAGAAAAGATCCTGGGCATATTATTGGTCCTCTTCGTCGTCTGCTTTGTGGTGATCATCGTGGAAGAGGCCTTTCTCGGCGGCCGGAAGCGTCGCCAACTCCAGCGCAAGGCGCGGGCCGCCGCTGCCTCAGAGCCGGAGCAGCAGTAATCTACTTCACGATCCAATCCGGGAGAACCGAACCATGCGCATCACCCCGAGGGAAGAACTCGATAATCGCATCAAAAAGCTCCAGGCATACATGGTCGAAGCGGAGCTCGATGCCGTCGTAGTAGTCCAGAACGCGGACCTTTTCTATTTCACCGGGACCATCCAGAGCGGTGCACTCTATGTGCCGGCAGCGGGTGAGCCCATCTACATGGTCCGCAAGGAGTTCTCCCGGGCCCGTATGGAGTCCGGGCTCAAGGAGATCGTCCCTTTTGCCACCATGAAGGCCATCCCCGAGATTCTGGCAAGCTACGGCTATAGTGTCCCCGCCCGCATCGGCATGGAGCTCGACGTCCTGCCGGTCAACTTCTTCGCCCGCTACCGCGCGATCTTCCCCTCTGCCGAGTATGTCGACGCTTCTCCCCTCATCCGGCGTGTCCGGATGATCAAAAGCAAATATGAGATCCACTTGCTCCAGGATGCGGCCAATCAGGTCGACAAGGTCTACCGCCGTGCCCGAGAGGTGATCCGCGAGGGGATGACCGACTTGGAGCTGGCAGCGGAGCTGGAGTTCGTCGCCCGCAAGGAAGGTCATCAGGGGCTCGTCCGGATGAGGGCTTTCAATGCCGAACTCTTCTATGCCCAAGTCTTCTCGGGAACCGATACCGCCGTTCCCGCCTATCTGGACACTCCCCTTGGAGGCCTCGGTCTCAATCCTTCCTTTGGACAGGGGGCGGGCTTGAAGCGCATTGAACGGAATGAGCCGATCATTGTTGACTTCTCCGGCTGCGTCGACGGCTACCTTGTGGACCAGACCCGTGTCTTCGCCCTCGGTGATCTCTCCGATCGTATGAAAAGGGCCTATGACGACATGCTCCGAGTCCAGGAGCGGATGACCGAAGTGGCCGTGCCCGGCACTCCCTGGGGTCACGTTTACGATGTCTGTCTCGCCCTGGCCGTTGAGCTCGGCCATGCCGACAACTTCATGGGCGCGAAGGGAGCGCAGGTTTCCTTCATCGGTCATGGGGTTGGCATCGAAATAGACGAATACCCCTTTCTGGCCAAGGGGTTCAATGACATGCTCCTAGAGCCCGGAATGGTCTTCGCTTTCGAGCCGAAGGTTGTCTTCCCCGGCGAGGGAGCCATCGGTATCGAGAACACCTTCTATATCTCCCATTATGAAGGACTGAAGCAACTCACGTTTTCAGATCAGCGGTTGGTTATTCTCTGATTTGTTCCTGCCTTTTTGACGCTGTTCCATCCGCTCCGTTGCCCCGAGCCAGTAGCCACGGAGCGGTAGTTCAACGTCATGTTTCGGGCAAGGGTTGCGCGTCCCCCCTCCTCTCATTTTCCCCTCAAAAATTATGTTGAGTTTAATCAAATTGAGTGGTATAAATTCTTATAGAAAATTGTATACAGTATACTAGAAAAATATTTCTGCTCATCGGTGATCCTTTATTGCATCAATTCAATGCACGATTTAATGCGGTTAGCAGCGCCAAGTTCAGCGTTTTACGGTACTTGCATATCGCCAGTGGAAAGGAGGGGGATAAAAGGTAGTCGAGGATCATGGTTTGTTTTTGTTTATTAAGACATCATAACGTGAAAGGAGAGTACGTAACATGGCACTCAAGGAAACCCTGAAGAAACAAATTGAGGAGTTCCGTCCCCGTACCACCAGGCTTGTGAAAGAGTTCGGGAAAGTGGTAATCGATCAGGTAACCATCGACCAGGCTATTGGCGGTGCCCGTGACATCCGCTGCCTGGTAACCGATATCTCCTACCTCGACCCGCAGGAAGGTATCCGGTTCCGCGGCAAGACCATCCCCGAGACCTTTGAGGCGCTCCCCAAGGCCGCCGGCTCCGACTACCCGACCGTTGAGTCTTTCTGGTACTTCCTCCTTACCGGCGAAATCCCGACCGCAGCACAGGTAGACGAAGTCGTTGCCGAGTGGAAGGTCCGTCAAGCAGTACCCCAGTATGTATTCGACTCCATTCGCGCCCTGCCGCGGGACAGCCACCCCATGGTGATGCTCTCCGTCGGTATCCTTGCCCTGCAGAAAGACTCCAAGTTTGCCGGCTTCTACAACTCGGGCAAGTTCAACAAGATGACTGCCTGGGAATATGTCTACGAAGATGCGTATGACCTCGTAGCCCGTATCCCCATCATTGCCGCCTTCATCTACAACCTCAAGTACAGGGGCGACAAGCAGGCTGCCATCGATCCGAGTGCCGACTGTGGCGCCAACTTCGCCCGCATGATCGGTCAGAGCAAGGAGTACGAGGATGTTGCCCGGATGTACTTCATTCTCCACTCCGACCATGAGTCCGGCAACGTGTCGGCCCACACCACCCACCTGGTGCACTCTGCCCTGTCCGACCCCTACTATGCATACTCTGCCGGCCTGAACGGCCTCGCTGGCCCGCTGCACGGCCTCGCCAACCAGGAAGTTCTCGACTGGACCATCAAGTTCCAGGAGAAGTATTGCAAGGATGTGGAGCCCACCAAGGAGCTGGTTACCAAGGCTCTCTGGGATACCCTCAACGCCGGCCAGGTTGTTCCGGGTTACGGCCACGCCGTTCTCCGCAAGACCGACCCGCGCTACATGTCGCAGCGTGAGTTCTGCCTCAAGACTCCTGGCCTGAAGGACGATCCGCTCTTCAAGCTGGTTGCCATGATCTTCGAAACCGCACCGGGCGTCCTCATGGAGCACGGCAAGGCCAAGAACCCCTGGCCGAACGTTGACGCTCAGTCCGGCGTCATTCAGTGGTACTACGGTCTCCGCGAGTGGGACTTCTACACCGTCCTCTTCGGCGTCGGCCGCGCACTCGGCTGCATGGCCAACATTACGTGGGACCGTGGTCTCGGCTATGCGATCGAGCGGCCCAAGTCGGTTACCACTGCCATGCTCGAGAAGTGGGCTGAACAAGGCACTGGCCTGAAGTAATAAGTTTCTCCTTCATGCGGGGGTGCCCACCTAGGGCACCCCCGCATATTATCGGGAAAGCACAAAAAATGGGGAGATGTTTGCGCATCTCCCCATTTTTTGTACAAATTTCCATTGATTGTGTTTTTTGGCAGTTCAGGCGACAATCTGGGCGCTGAATATATAGAGATCAGCGCCTTCCTTCCAGTCATCAGGCCGAAGTCCCGCCTTGAGGCATGTCTGGGACAGAAAAGTATCCCGGTCCCAGCCGTGCTCCACTGCCACCTGCGGAAGGAGCACGCCGCGGCAGGAGTTCTTCTCGATGTAGATGCCGTGGGTGCCCACCTTGATCTCGTCGGGTGACGATATTTTATCAAGAGGACTCAGAACTGAAATCTCGAGAGCGAAGTCGGTGAGGTCGGCCGGTTTCATGGGGTAGAACCGCGGGTCGCGGGTCGCGGCTGATATGGCCATCTCCTGAACAAGTTTGTAGAGTGGCTTGTCTGAAATGAAGCTGCCGATACAGCCACGGAGAGCGCCGTTCATCTTGATACTGACGAAACAACCCTGGTGACCTTGGAGGTTCGGTTCCGGCGCATCACGATTAGGAATTGTTCCCTCCCGGACGTACCAGATAATTGCTTCCCTGGCAAGGGTGAGGAGTTTATTCTGCTCATTGCGGGTCAGGTTCTGTGCCACGTTACACCCCTTGCTGGATAATTTTTTCTTACATGAGCCTCTTGCAAAAGTGCATGCGACAAGCTGAATATAGTTGATTTTGTTGCATAAAAGTCGAGCTTCAAGGGTAACCATCTGATATTATTGGTTTGCGAGACAAACAATAACAGAAGGAGTACCCATGAAGCTCAAG